>CAYMZO010000108.1:0-4609 GCA_964394885.1 uncultured Eubacteriales bacterium
ATAAAAACAAATAGTAAAGATAAAATTAAAAAGAATAGGAATAATGATAATGATTTATTCATTTGTGTTGCCAATTGCACGAGCAGGTTTTTACAAGACTTTTGCACCTCAACTCAATAATCAGATTTCTTTTAATATTTCTTTAATTATTTTATCTTTACTATTTGTTTTTATGGCAATTATTTTTGAATATGGTACAGAGTTACAAAAAATGTCTGATGAAACATTATAGGAGGTATAGCAATTGGCTATTATATTAAGACTTGACCGTGTAATGGCAGACAGAAAGATATCTCTAAATGAACTTTCAAGTAAAGTCGGCATAACAAATGTTAATTTATCTAAAATAAAGACCGGAAAAATTAGTGCGATAAGATTTTCAACACTTGAGGCAATATGCAAAGCACTTAATTGCCAACCGGGCGATATTTTAGAATACACTTCAGAAACTAACGATAATTTACAATAAATTTAAAAAAACTATTGACATTTTGAATGAAAAATACATATAATGATAATACATCTCTTTGCACTGCATTACATTTCGAAAGGAATGCGAGATCAACAGTACAAACTGAGCAGGCGATGAACCATTTTTTATAAATTAAATGGTCATGGGGCCGGGCCATCATTATGGCAGCAGATTGTTTATTAAGCACATCTGTGGGACAGTAGTATGTTCCATAGGTGTGTATTTTTTTATAAAAAAATGGAACATTATACTAAAATGGAGTGCCATAGAGCTATCAAACGAAAACCTATTGGTTAATTACGGAGGTAACTTTTATGACAAGCAAAAACATCAGTATGACAGGACTAACATCTGTCGAAGCGGAAAAATTGCAGGAACAATACGGTAAAAATGAACTTACTCCAGAAAAGAAAGAAAGCTTTTTAAAAAAGGTTTTTCATATTATCTGTGAGCCAATGTTTTTATTGCTAATTGTTGCTGCAATTATTTATTTTATTCTTGGAGAACCTCGAGACGGTGCTATTATGCTTATCTTTGTTCTTGGTATAATCAGCATTGATGTTGTTCAGGAGTGGAAAACAGATAAAACTCTTAATGCTCTTAAAGATTTATCTGCACCTCATATCACTGCAATTCGTGATGGTAAAGAAGTAGAAATAGCAAGTTCAGACCTTGTTCCCGGAGACCTTATGATGATATACGAAGGGGTTAAAATTCCGGCAGATGGAATTATTGCAAAGTGTAATGACCTTTGTGTAGACGAATCATCGTTAACAGGTGAAGCGGAGGGTGTTTGGAAAATTAATACAAGCAGTGCAGAGAATTCTGACGACTATTGGAGAAAAGATTATTGCTATGCAGGCACTCTTGTAACTCAAGGTACGGCAACAATTTTAGTTGACAAAATCGGAGCAAACACTGAGTATGGAAAAATTGGTATGAATGTTGCTTCTGCACCTAAAGAGGACACACCATTGCAAAAGCAAACAAGTTCGCTTGTAAAAACTTGTGCAATAATTGCGGCAGTACTTTTTGTACTTGTCGGAGTTTTCACATATTTTAATATACCTGACCATATTTTTAAAGATAGAATTATTGAAAGCATTCTTTCCGGTATAACCCTTGCAATGGCAATGATACCTGAAGAGTTCCCTGTAATCTTAACAGTATTTTTATCAATGGGTGCATGGCGTCTTGCCAAAAAGCAATCTCTTGTACGCAAGCTGCCATCGGTTGAAACGCTTGGAGCAGTTTCAGTTCTTTGCGTTGATAAAACCGGAACGATTACAATGAACCAGATGAAAGTGCAAGAAATATGGTCTGCTAATGATAACGAACAACAGCTTTGCAAGGTTATGGGAATGGGATGTGAAACAGATGCCTATGACCCTATGGAAAATGCAATGCTTGAATATTGCGAGAGCATTCAAATAACAAAAGAAGAAATTTTCTCCGGAAATTTAATTGCCGAATATGCCTTCACAAACGAGCTTAAAATGATGGGACACGTTTGGGAAAGAGATGGAGATATTACAATTGCTGCTAAAGGCTCACCTGAAAAAATATTAACCATTTGTAATCTTAGCGATGAAGAAAGGGCAGAGGCAGAAAAGAAAATTAACGATATGTCATCTGAAGGTTTAAGAGTTATTGCAGTTGCAACTTCAAACCCGGCTGATTCTGACAGCGTTCCTAAAAGCATAACAGAGTGTTCTCTTGAGTTATGTGGACTTATTGGCTTAATGGACCCACCAAGAGAAAGCGTAAAAGATGATATTGCTATTTGTAATCGTGCCGGTATCAGAGTTGTTATGATAACCGGAGATAATGGTATAACAGCATCTTCTATTGCAAAAAAAATTGGCATTCCAAACTGCGAAAATATTATTACAGGTGATATGCTAAATGAGATGTCTGACGAGGAATTAAGAGAAAAGGTTAAAACTGTAAGCATTTTTTCAAGAGTTATCCCAGAACATAAAATGCGAATTGTAAAGGCTTTTAAGGATAACGGAGAAATTGTTGCGATGACCGGAGACGGAGTAAACGATGCACCTGCACTCAAATATTCTGATATTGGAATAGCAATGGGCAAACGTGGAAGCGAAGTGTCCAGAGAAGCTGCTGATTTAATTCTTATGGATGATAATTTTACAACTATTGTAGAAACGGTTAAGGACGGAAGAAGGATATACGACAATATTCGGAAGGCAGTTGGATATGTATTTTCAATCCATATCCCAATAGCTTTTGCATCACTTCTTGCACCGATAATCGGAATAGACCCATCATCACTTTTACTTTTACCGTTGCATGTTGTATTGCTTGAATTACTTATAGACCCGACCTGCTCCATAGTGCTTGAACGTCAGCCGTCAGAATTTGATATAATGGACAGAAAGCCACGAAATCCAAAGGAAAAATTATTGACCTCAAGGTTGCTGATTAAAAGTGTTATACAAGGTTTAGTAATTTTTGCTGCGTCTTTTGGCTCATACTATTATTTGCTTTCAAACGGATTTGCATCAAATACTGCACGTTCTATGGGACTTGTAATAATTATGCTTTCTAATCTGTTCCTTGTTCAGGTTAACAGTTCAGACAACGAATTTGCATTTACGTCAATCAAAAGGCTTGCGTCTGACAAAATTATGTGGGCAGCAAATATTCTGACAATTGCAATGATTGGTATTGTCTTGTATAGTCCTTTAAATGCTTTCTTAAAGCTTTCTGGTCTATCTTTAACATTTATTTTGTCTGCTGTTGGTATATCAATAGTTGCAGTATTTTGGTATGAAATTGTTAAGGCAATTAAGAAAATAAAAAATAATTCAATTGCGATTAAGGATTAATGATTGATATACGAAGAGTTTCGTTATTTATATAATAAAGAAGAAGCCAGTGGTTTTGTCCATTGACTTCTTCTTTTATTAAAAGTTAAAATATATTATATATTTCATTAAAAATCGACTTCTGTTCCGTAATAACAGCATTTAAGCAGTTCTTCCATTTGTTTAGGTGCTATTTTTCTTGGATTTGAACCAGTGCAAGCATCATTAACTGCAAGCTCTGCAACTTTTGGAAGCTTTTCATTGAACTCTTTTTCGTCGATAATTCCACCTTCATATTCCTTGATGCAGGTTGGAATATTAAGCTTTTTATTAAGCTCGTCAATATGATTTATAAGAGCAGTAACGGTTGGCTCTAATCCTAAGAACTTAGCAATTTCACAATATCTTTTATTTGCAGTTTCATCTTTTGAGTTGAATTTAATTACCTTAGGAAGATACATAGCGTTTGCACAACCGTGGACTATATGGCCACCGGAATATGCAGCTCCTGTTTTATGTGCCATTGAGTGAACAATTCCAAGAAGTGCATTTGAAAATGCCATACCGGCAAGACATTGTGCATTGTGCATTTTTTCTCTTGCAAATTTATCTCCGTTATATGAATCAATCAAATATTCACTTACCATTTTAATTGCGTGTAAAGCAAGTGGGTCTGTGTAATCACAATTAAGGGTTGAAACATAAGCTTCAACAGCGTGAGTCATAGCATCCATACCGGTATGAGCTGTTAATTTTGCAGGCATTGTTTCTGCAAGCTCAGGGTCTACAATAGCAACATCAGGGGTAATGTTAAAGTCTGCCAATGGATATTTTATTCCTTTTTCATAGTCAGTTATAACTGAGAATGCTGTAACCTCGGTTGCAGTTCCTGATGTTGAAGGGATAGCACAGAAGTGGGCTTTGGTTCTAAGAGTTGGAAAATTAAACGGAATGCATAGGTCTTCAAACGTTGTTTCAGGATATTCATAAAATGCCCACATAGCTTTTGCAGCATCAATTGGAGAACCTCCACCGATTGATACAATCCAATCAGGCTCAAATTTCAGCATAGCTTCAGCACCTTTTTTAACTGTTTCAACTGACGGGTCTGATTCAACACCCTCAAACAATTCAACCTGCATATTTGCATCCTTAAGGTTTGAAATAACTTTATCTAAAAAGCCAAATTTTTTCATACTTCCGCCGCCTACAACAACAAAAGCCTTTTTACCTTTTAAGTCCTTTAATGCATCTACTGCACCTTTTCCATGATATAAATCTCTCGGTAATGTAAATCTTGACATTT
>CAYMZO010000109.1:0-4561 GCA_964394885.1 uncultured Eubacteriales bacterium
CTCTTTCTCATCCCATCCCATAAGATATGCAGGTGTGGTATGTAAAGCTCTTGCTAAAACATTTACCTTGCTTAGAGGTATATTCTTAATAGCTCCAGTTTCATATCTTTGTAGAGTGGATTTGCTCATACCTGTTAATACTGCTAAGTCTTGATAGCTAAGTTTAAGATTTTCTCTAAGTTGTTTTATTCTATCAATAATCAACTGGATATTTTGTTCTTCATTAAACATGTTACACACTTCCTTTTATCTTATTATACAGTATTTAAGCATAAAATCAATCATATTTCTTCATTTATGCAACAAAATTATTAAAAATGTTGCATAGATGGGTTGACAGTGCGATAAATAGAGTGTATGATAAAAGTATCCCAAATATGCAACGAGGTGAAAAAATGATTAATACAAATAAGCTCAAAGCTTATATGGCTGAACAAGGATACAATATAAATAAAACAGCCAGTGCCCTTAATATGTCTGTTCCTACATACAGCAGAAAACTAAATAACAAAAAGGATTTTACGGTTAGTGAAGTTCTTAACATCTTTAATCTATTGAATATAACAAATCCTTGTGAGGTTTTTTTACCCGAGTTGTCCCAAATGCGCAACGAAAGTAAAAATGCAATAAGACCATAAAAGAAATTATTATTGAAGGGAGAGTCAATATGGATAAAACGATTTGACAAAGGCAAAAGTGCAATACAAAGCATTTCGACTCTGTACTGCACCTTGAAACTGTATCTTACTTTTTTCGTTTAGACGGAGTTTGCGACAAAGCACTGCCGGCAGCAGTTTTTGAAGCTTTACTGGTTCGACCATCACGCAGAACCTTTGAAGCTGCAGAGGCTGCTTGGCTGCTCGTCTGCTTATTATTTTTCGGCATTTCTTTTCACCCCCATTCTCAATTTTCATTATAAGACTATTGGTGGTGAAATACAATCACAAAGTAATATATCGGAGGGATACATATGCCAAGAAAAAAAGAAAACTTTAGAGATGCATTGCAAAGAGTTGATGAAGCATTTCCTAATCGAGAGTTGTTAACTATCAAGCAAGCTTCAGACTATTTAGGCGTTTGCGAAAGGTCTGTTAAAAAGTATCTTCCAGTAACGCCACTCGGAGTTTCAAAAGTAAAGATTGCACAATTCCTAGTTCAAAACTAATCAAAGGAGTGTATAGACATGAGAACACGTCAACTTCAAATCGGAAATAAAAACATAGTCGGACAAGCCCTAATGCAAATTAGAAAAGATCAAGGCTTGAAGGCAAGGCAAGTTGTAAGTCTTATATCGCAATCATGCCCAAACATTGACGCATCAGTGCTGAGTAAAATTGAGGGTTGCCACAGGGGAGTAACAGATGTCGAATTGTTAGCTCTAAGCGTTGCATATAACGTATCGGTCAACGACATCTTTAAGATGGCATTGCATAAAGGAGACTAAATATGAAAAAGCAAGAAAAAATTGCGTTAATGTTTCTAATAGTTATTGCGGTTGTAGCAATGAGCGGGGTTTATGTTAAGTCGATGCAGTTTGAAGAAGAACAGGAGCGGGCAAAAGAGGTAATACAAAAAACTAATCAAGATGAGCAAGTAGATACGGAAAAAGCAAGCGAAGTGAGCAGTAAAGCAGTTGAATTGAGATACATAGGTGAATTCAAAATTACAGCATATTGCAGTTGTGAAAAATGTTGTGGTAAGTGGGCGAAAAATAGACCAACGGACAAAGAAGGCAACAAGGTTGTCTATACTGCATCGGGAGCAGTTGCAACACCCGGACAAACTGTTGCAGTAGACCCGGAACACATACCATACGGCACACGTTTATTGATTAACGGACAAGAATACATCGCACAAGATACAGGCTCAGCAGTCAACGGAAATGTAATTGACATTTATTTTAATTCTCACGAAGAGGCTGAAAACTGGGACTGTCAATTACATCCGGTCTATTTAATTCAGGAGGTAGATTAATGATTAATTGTGCGGTTATTATGGGCAGAATTACTGCCGACCCAGAGTTAAAAACGACAAACAGCGGTCTTTCCGTAACATCTTTTACTGTTGCTGTTGACCGTTCATTTGTCAAAGCAGGAGAACAAAGACAAGCGGATTTTATTAACGTTGTTGCTTGGCGTGGCACAGCAGATTTTGTTACCCGCTATTTCCACAAGGGTTCTATGATTGCGGTTCAAGGCTCTATTCAGACGAGAAGTTACACGGACAAGCAGGGCAATAAACGCATTGCATTTGAAATTGTTGCAGACAACGTAAGCTTCTGTGGCTCAAAATCTGACAGCGGACAAGCTTCGTGTTCTGCTCCGGCTGACAAAACAGAAACGCAGACCGAAAAACAATCTGAACCAACCGGATATTTTTCAACAGCAGGAATGAATGATTTTGACACACTTGATGTATCGGATGATGATTTACCGTTTTGATTGGAGGGAAAATAAGAATGCCATATTTAACAAACCTTATTAATGAAAATGCAAATAGCATATTAAACTACCAAAACATGATGAAAAAAGAAATCAGTAAGTTCAATCAAAAAATTAAACTTACTGAATTGCATCGCTTAAAACTAATTATGAATCAAAATTTTAATAACAAAGGTATAAAAGTAAACATTACTTTTGAATCTTGCTAACAAATTTATCAAAAATAATAAAGGAGATTAATATGACAAATAAAAAAGCAGAACAAGCTATTGTTAAAGAATTAAATTTAGCTGAGCAAATGTTACAGCAAAATACAATTGCCTGCGAATTTTGTGGGCAATTATTAATAGGAAAAGAATGTAATTGTCAGGAAGCAATAGAAGAACGGGAAAAGCATCAGAAGATAAGGCAAGCACTTGACATAACGTTACCACTTTTGACTTCTTCTGAAAGTTGTGAGCAACTTGACTTTTTGCCTATAAATGACGAGTCAATATTAGAATTATTGAACATATCGATTGATAATGTCGGAAAAGAAAAAATAATAAAAATACAGATAAAAATAGATGATGAAACAACATTTACAATACAGAATAAACAATCGTTTATAGAAATATCAAGAAAAGAAAATGCAAGCAAGGTTGTAAAGCTCGGAGGTTGATTTTTATGACAAACGAAGAACTAAAGCAAGCTCTTTTAACCGGAAAGACAGTTGAAAACACAGATTTTTTACATTCGTTTTCAAACGTTATTGTTTCAGCAATTATTTATCGTGTTAAGGACGGAAAATTACATATAACAGCAGAACTGAAAGATAAATCGAATACAACCTACACAGCAGACCCTAAGTATATTTTTGAACCAAAAAAAGCAGCAACTCACTGTGAATGAGTTGCTGCAAATATCAAAGCCCAGTCAATGACTTGATACGCTTAAAACAATTATATTATAGCATTTTTTGAGTGTATAGTCAATTTTTTTAGCGTCCGATCGGGGCGTCTTGGACCCTCGGTCAAAGTATTAACTTAACGACCATTACTTCAGGAGGTGCTATAATTTTGTGCCATATATTCAGCAGACTGTAAAGGCAGGAAAAACAATAGAAGTATTTAAATATTTTTCAACACGATATGGAAATTCAGGAGCAAGAAGAGGAATAAGAGACAAGCCTACACCCGAACAACAAATGAAAGTAAATCGTGATCACGCAGAAAGAAAATTAAGATGGTTGATTAATGAAAACTTTAAAGCTAACGACATTCATCTTGTTGTAACTTATAAAAGAGAAAACCGTCCGGATATAGAAACAGCATTAAAACAAAGAAGAAATATGTTAAGAAGATTTGAGCGGGTATATGAAAATGCGGGTATTGAATTCAAATACATAGCAGTAACGGAATATAAAAATACAGCAATACATCATCATTTAATAATTAATCGAATTGATGTATCACTTTTACAAGATAAGTGGACATTTGGAAAGCTAAGACCAACATATCTTGATGACACAGGGGACTATTCAGAACTTGCAGCATATTTGATAAAGGAAACGGACAAGACATTTAGAAATGAGGAAGTGCCTATTTCAAAACGTTGGTCGTGTTCAAAAAATCTTAAAAAGCCTAAAATTACAAAAAAAATAATTAAGGCAAACACTTGGAACAAAATTCCAAAGGCAATAAAAGGTTACTACATAGACACAGACAGCATTTACAACGGAACCCATAAGTTCACAGGACACCCGTATCAGTCGTACACGATGAAGTTAATAGAGTAGGAGGATAGATAAAGAATCTATCAACAAATACAACATTAGGAGTGATAGCATGTACTACCCTAAATATGTGGATAAGGAAGTTTACAAAAGAGTTGTTTCAGTTGCCCGCTCATATTATCAAGATTTAAACAAGATAAAACAGATAGAAAATGACTACATATATATGTCATCAAGGCCAGAGGGAGCGGGTGGAAGAAGCAATTACATTTCAGATCCAACATACAGCACAGTCAATCAAATTGACAAGCATACAAAAGTGCTACGTGAAAGAACACAAGCAGTTGAAAAAGCACTACCCAATTAGCAAAGGATGTTACTATGGATCTGCATACGGAATTAACAG
>CAYMZO010000110.1:0-4558 GCA_964394885.1 uncultured Eubacteriales bacterium
CAAATTTTGTAAATATTCATATATTTTTTGCAGATATAATAAGTGTAAGCCACAAAAGCTTATGCAAAAGAAAGTTGTAATTGAAAAAAGCGCGCGTTTTCAAAAGCAACTAAAAAGAAGATGTGGAGCAAGGAAGCTCCATAAAAAACCGACTGGCAGATTTTTTATTATTCGGATAACCGAAGGTTTGTTGGCGGTATATATTAAGGAGGATATAATTATGCGTATACAACATAACATTAGTGCTCTCAACTCTCATAGACAGTTAAGCAGAAACACATCATCTCTTTCTAAGAACCTTGAAAAGCTTTCATCTGGTTATCGTATTAACCGTGCAGGCGACGATGCTGCTGGTCTTGCAATTTCTGAAAAGATGCGTGCACAGATCCGTGGACTCGATCAGGCAACAGCAAATGCTAACGATGCTATTTCTCTTGTACAGACCGCTGAAGGCGGACTTCAGGAAACTCACTCAATTCTTCAAAGAATGCGTGAACTTGCTGTTCAGTCATCAAACGGTACATATAAGAATGACGTAGACCGTGAGGCTCTTAATAAGGAAATGACAGCTCTTAAGAGTGAAATCGACAGAATTGCCGGTTCAACAAACTTCAACGGAATCAATCTTCTTGATGGTTCATTGGGCGGCACAAAGGCAGCTATCACTGGTACTGCTATAACAAACATTGCTGGAGACGGTGCAGCAACTGCAACTGTTTCAGGCGGTAAGCTTGAAACAACTGATACAATTACATTGACAAGTGATGGAACAAAGCTTACAGCAACTTTAACTACACCTGCAACAGGCGTTTCCTTCAAAGCAAGTGATGACGGAAAAACATTTGTAGCAGTAGTTGACGGTACAGCTTCTCAGAACGATGCAGCTAAGTGGAAAGGCGTTACACTCAAGATAGATAATGCTACTATTGGTGCAAATGCAACAACTTCTACAGTAGCTCCTGGTACAGCAGCAGCTAACGCTCTTAAGTTCACAATCAGTGCAGACGGTGCAGCAGCAGGTCAGGTTGGACTCAACATCGAAAAGATGGATTCAGACAGCCTTGGTCTTACAGCCGCAACTATTGATACTCAGGAAAATGCAGCAGCAGCAGTTGCTACAATAGACACAGCTATCAATAGCGTATCAATGCAGAGAGCTGATCTTGGTGCTATGCAGAACCGTTTAGAGCATACAGTTAACAACCTTGGTACAACAGCAGAGAACTTGACATCAGCTGAAAGCCGTATCCGTGATGTTGATATGGCTCAGGAAATGATGCAGATGACTAAGAACAACATTCTTAATCAGGCATCAACAGCTATGCTTGCTCAGGCTAACACAATGCCACAGAGCGTTCTTCAACTTCTCCAGTAATCCAAAGTTGAATTGCATAACTAAACATATTAAAAGTGCAGGGTTTTACCCTGCACTTTTTGTTTTTGCATTAAACGGCAACAAATATAGTTACTATGTTTGTGTAAAGTTTTACATTTTACTATAAGTAAGACTTATCCTGTGCCAAAAACATCTTAATTTTTAACTGCTAAAAAGTATTGTTAATAAATATAAAGTAAAATCCCTTGTTTTAAAAGACAAGTCAGCTCTTAAAAAAGCATAACAAAAAATAAAAGCCATTCCTAATAACATAGTTTGGAATGGCTTTTGTGATTTCTTTTAGAAATTTAAGTGTTAAGGATTATTTGCTCTTTTCGTCTAACAGATATGCACTTTCAAGTAAAATATTAATTGCAGACTCCGTAGCCTTTACGTCAATGTTATCAACATTGTCAAGGTCGCTTGTATAAAAGTCCGGCTCAATAGCTCCAAGTGTTGTAACTGTTGCAGAAGCTATTCCTGCCTTTGCAAATGTTGCTGCATCGCTTTTTAAATATTTTGCATTTGCGTTTGCAAGCTCAACATTTGCATTACCTGATGCAACTTTGGCAAGCTTTTGACCCTTGCTTGAGCCGCTTTGAATGCTGATAGAGTTTGCACCTTTAAGTGTGTCAACGCAAACAACCAGAGTGTTTAATGCTTTATCTTCTTCACCGTGCTCTTTAAGATACGCTTTGGCACCTGCATTATGAGCGTTTTTGGCACCGGTCAAAAGAACACAAACATCAGTGTTGTCAAGCTTTAAGTCAAATTCAGACAAGTAACGCATTGCTCCAAGGCAAGAAAAACATCCGGAAAGATTGTTTGCAACGCCTAAAGTTCCTGTGATTGTATTAAGAGCAAATGAAGCTACTAATGGTGCAGGAACAAAAATTATAAGAATATATGAAAAAATCGGCATAATATCCAAAAATGGAACTTCAAAAAAATTATAGTAAGTGTCTCCCAGCAAAACTATGTCGTATGTGATGTTCAAAAGAATACCTGCAAGGGTTAAAAAGCTCAATATTTTTTCAAGACCCTTAGAAAATCCACGTTTATAGGGTGCGTCAACATTTGCACAAAAAATGACTTTGTTTTTAGCAACTCCAAGGGCTTTCCTTGTTGCAACAATGTTTGCACTTTGCTTTTTCTTCGCAATCTTAGAAAACAAGCCCATTTTTGAAAACAGAGCAAGAAGAGAAGCTCCAAGGCTTATAAAAAGTAAAACATAAGAAAAAAAGTTTGCAAGAATAATAGTGGCACAAGAGATAATCATAAACAAGAAAACAAACATATTTGTACTTCTTATAGATGAAAACTCAACCTGAAATGTTTCAACGGAAACGGAGTCGGAAAAGGGTTCAAGCTCATTTTGAAAATAAGTTTGCATTTCTGTTTCGCCTTTTGAGCAGGCTTGACGAGTTTTTAAGTCTGAATCCTTAAAGAGGTTTTTTATGCTTCTAACAGCATAATTAGTGCATTCACGTACTTTTCCGGTGTAGTGTGCATTGCTTTCACTTGCTTTCATTTTTAATACTCCTTCATTCTAAATAATCAGATATGCTTACAATATCATTGTTTTTTAAATATACTCTCGGAACACGACGTCCGATGTTGCAAACCAGTTCATAGTTAATTGTATCAAGCTTGTTTGCAAGCTCATCAACTAAAAGAGGATTTCCGTTTTCACAGCCAAAAACAGTAACTGTCATACCGCATTCAGCCTGTGGAATATCCGTAACATCAATAATTGTCTGGTCCATACATATTCTGCCTATAATGGGTGCTCTTTTTCCATTTACAAGCATTGAGGTTTGACCTGACAATCTTCTGTTGTAGCCGTCTGCATAGCCGATAGGAACAGTGGCAACAACCATATCTTTGTCTGCTACAAAAGTACCTCCATAGCTTATAGGGGTATCTTTTTCAATGCGTTTGACCATAGAAATAACAGACTTAAGTTCCATAACAGGTAATAACGGCAAACTGCCGTCAGTATAATCCGACGGAGCAAGACCATATAGGATTATGCCCGGACGAACCATATCAAGATTCATCTCAGGAAACAGCTCAATTCCTGCTGAGTTGCTGCAATGACGAAGGTCAAAGTCAATTCCACGTCTTGAAAGCCTTGAAACAGCGTCCATAAAAAGGTCAAATTGAATTCTGGTAAACACTTCTCCGCCGTTAGATTCGTCCGCTCTTGCAAAATGAGTGAAAATACCTTCAAAATAAAGTCCCTCAAGCTTTGAAATCTCCTCGATTTGGTCAATAGAATCGGCATTCAGAACGTTGTCTTGATATGCAAATCCGATTCGGGACATACCGGTATCGATTTTAATATGCACATTTACCTGAACTCCAAAATTATGTGCATATTTTGCAAGCTGTTTACCATATTCTAAATTAAAGACAGCTTGCGAAATGTTGTTAAGTGCAAGAACTTCTGCGTGCTCAAATGGGGTGTATCCCAAAATCAGAATAGGCAAATCTATTCCACCACGACGAAGCTGGAGTGCTTCATCAAGATTAGAAACTGCAAACCAATCCGTTCCTGCGTTAGCAAGCTCTTTTGCAATAGGCAAAGCCCCGTGTCCATAGGCGTCTGCTTTGATTACAGACATAATTTTGGCACAGGGATTTGTTTTATCACGGATTGTAATAAAATTTTTGTTTAATGAATCAAGGTTAATGGTTGCCCATGTCCTTTTAAGAAAATCCTGCATAAAAACTCCTAAAAATCATAAAAACATTTAAATACAGGATTATTATACCACTCAATTTAATAAAATGAAATATAATCTGACGTCTTAATCATAAAATATCTGATTTTTTACAAATCGTCAGCATCCTGTTCGGGCTTATAATCATCCTTTGGATTTCCGGTATAACTCCCAAGAACATCTGTTGAAAACTCAGCATTGTTATCCTGCCAAATGTCAGCGATTTCCTTAGTTATTTTTTCGATTTTAGTATTTTTTTTCTTGCCCTTATCCACAAACAATCAACTCCGTTAATATTTTATTAATAAATTTAATATGCTAAAAATGCTTTGATTAAAGTAAAAAAACGAAAAAACAAAGCGAATGAGGTCGAAATTTTAATTTTAAAATCTAATTAAGATACAAATAATGAAATTTATATTTTAAACTTTTATAAAATATTACAAATTTGGGTTTT
>CAYMZO010000111.1:0-333 GCA_964394885.1 uncultured Eubacteriales bacterium
GTAGGTAATGTGATATAATAACCGCAATATAGAATGTTTTGCTTTATAAATAAGCGAATTTCTGCATATTAAGCATTAAACAAATGCATTATATTAAATAAAACGCATTGACGAAGAGAGTACGATTTTTAGCATTGGAAAGAGAGAGTGTGTCATCGGCTGTAAGCACACTTGCATTTGTAATTTTCGGAAGTTCACTTCTGAGCGGTCTTGCTGAAGTATCTTAGTTTTATTGTAGGCTTGAACGGTTTGCCTTCGTTAAAGGCATTGAGTGTTTGTCTTTTTTATTTTTAAGACAAAAATCAGGGTGGTACCACGGAGAATATGTCTTCG
>CAYMZO010000111.1:343-4553 GCA_964394885.1 uncultured Eubacteriales bacterium
AGCTTTTTTTATTTTATTCTATAACATACTATGAAGGGTGATTAGATTGAAAGAACAGCTTGAAGCTATACGCAAATCAGCAATCCAAGAGCTTCAATCGGTAGAAGTGATGCAAGACCTCAACTCACTTCGCATTAAGTATCTTGGAAAAAAAGGTGAACTCACCGCTGTTCTAAAGCAGATGGGAAAGCTTTCTGCTGAAGAACGTCCTGTAATCGGACAGATTGCAAACGAAGTAAGAACATCTATTGAAGATTTTATCGACAACAGAGAAAAGAATATTAAAGAGGCTGAACAGGCAAAAAGACTTGAAGCTGAAAAGCTCGATATTACAATGCCTGCAACAAGGCACACTTGCGGTCATAAGCATCCGCTCTCTATTGTTCTTGATGAAGTAAAAGATATATTTTTAGGAATGGGATTTAACATTGCAACCGGTCCTGAAGTTGAATGGGACCATTACAACTTTGAGGCACTCAACATTCCTGCCGACCATCCTGCAAGAGATACTCAGGATACCTTTTATATTACAGAAAAAATGCTTTTAAGAACTCAAACCTCTCCGGTTCAGATTAGAGTTATGGAAAATCAACAACCACCTATCAGAATAATTGCTCCAGGAAGAGTTTATCGTTCTGACGCTGTTGACGCAACTCATTCTCCTCTATTCCATCAGATTGAAGGTCTTGTTGTGGACAAGGGAATTACGATGGCTGACCTTAAAGGAAATCTTGAGGCGTTTGCAAAGAGACTCTATGGTAACGACACTAAAATCAGACTTCGTCCTCATCACTTTCCGTTTACAGAACCATCTTGTGAAATTGATGTTTCGTGTTTCCGTTGTGGAGGAAAAGGATGCTCACTTTGTAAAGGTGAAGGCTGGGTAGAAATACTCGGCGGCGGTATGGTTCATCCAAAAGTACTCGAAAACGGAGGAATCGACCCTGAGGTTTACAGTGGATTTGCATTTGGAGTTGGACTTGAACGTATTACTATGTTTAGATTCAATATAGACGATATGCGTCTTTTATATGAAAATGACGCAAGATTTTTAACTCAATTTTAAGGAGGTGAGCGAATATGAAATTATCAAAAAAATGGCTTCTTGACTATGTTAATCTTTCTGTTTCAGATAAGGAATTTGCAGATGCTATGACTATGTCCGGTTCAAAGGTCGAGGCATTTGAAACAGAGGGCAGTGAGCTTTCCAATATTATTGTAGGCAAAATTCTTTCGCTCACAAAGCACGAAAATTCTGACCACCTTTGGGTTTGCAGTGTTGATGTGGGCAACGATTCTCCTATTCAAATAGTAACAGGTGCTCAAAATCTTAAGGAAGGTGATGTTGTTCCTGTTGCAATGGACAAATCAATTGTATCCGGTGGCAAAAAAATCAAAGCAGGAAAGCTAAGAGGCGTTGAAAGCAACGGAATGCTCTGTTCTGTCGATGAACTCGGGCTTACAACTCACGATTTTCCGTATGCAATAGAAGACGGCATCTTTGTTCTTGGAGATGACTGCGACAAAACGCTTGGAATAGATATAAAAAAGGCTATTGGTCTTGACGATGTTGTTACAGAATTTGAAATAACATCAAACCGTCCTGACTGCCTTTCAGTTATGGGTCTTGCCCGTGAAGCTGCCGCAACATTTACAGCTCCATTCGAGCCAAAAGTGCCTCAAGCTATTGAAGGCATTGAAAATATAAACGATTATCTTAAAGTTGAAATATCCGCACCCGACAAATGCTATCGTTACATCGGTGCAGTTGTCAAAAATGTAAGAATTGCTCCTTCTCCAAGATTTATAAGAGAAAGACTTCGTGCCTGTGGTGTTCGTCCTATAAACAACATCGTTGACATTACAAACTATGTAATGCTTGAATATGGCCAGCCTATGCACGCTTTTGACCTTCGTTATCTTGAGGACAATCAAGTTATTGTAAGAACTGCAAAAAGCGGTGAAAAAATTACCACTCTTGACGGAATCGAGCGTACTCTTGATGATAGTATGCTTGTTATTGCCGACTCCAAAAAGCCTGTTGCCGTTGCCGGTGTTATGGGTGGAGAATATAGCGGAATAATGGACGATACAACAACTATTGTATTCGAATCTGCTTGCTTTAACGGGCCAAGTGTTCGCAGAACTGCAAAGAAACTCGGAATGAGAACCGAGGCCTCGGGAAGATTTGAAAAGCAATTAAATCCTCTTGATTGCGACATTTGCCTTTACAGAGCACTTGAACTTGTTAAAATGCTTGATGCCGGTGATATTGTAGACGGTGTTGTGGACTGCGACCATTCTGACAAAGAGCTTAAAACATTGGAGTTTGACCCTGACTGGGTTAACAACTTTATCGGTATTGATGTAAGTGCAAAAGACCAAAAAGAAATACTTGAACGTATTGGCTTTAAGGTTGAGAACAACTTAATCACTGTGCCGAGCTTTAGAAATGATATTGAACATCAGGCTGATATTTCTGAGGAAATTGCTCGTTTCTACGGCTATGAAAACATCCCTAACAGAGAACTTTCCGGTGTTGCTAACGGTGCATTGACTCCTATACAACTTTTACAACGCAAGGCTGAAAACACACTGCTTGCTTGCGGTTATTCGGAAATTTCGACCTATTCATTTATCAGCCCGAAAGCATACGATAAAATTTGCCTTGATAAAGACGATGAAAAGCGAAACTGCGTTGTTATTTCAAACCCACTTGGAGAAGATACAAGTGTTATGAGAACAACTGCTATTCCATCTATGCTCGATATACTTGCAAGAAACTATAACAACCGTAATATGGACGTTGCATTCTACGAGTTTGCAACTCAATACACGCCTCAAGGTGAAGACACCCTGCCGATTGAAAAGCCAATGATTATAATCGGTGAATACGGTGAAAATTCCGATTTCTTTTCTCTTAAAGGTGCTATTGAAGAACTCCTTTATATGGTTGGAATTGACAAATACGATATTGAGGCAGTTTGCGATAATCCAACATTCCACCCGGGACGTACTGCAAAAATTTCATTAAACGGAGAAACTCTTGCACTCTTTGGTGAAATACACCCTCAGGTACTTGATAATTATGGTATTGGAACTCGTGCTTATGTAGCTCAGGTTGATTTTAATTTGTTGTTTGCAAACAGACTTGAAACACGCACCTATAAACAGCTTCCAAAGTTCCCTGCAACAACCAGAGACCTTGCCTGTGTTTGCGACGACAACATTCCTGTCCTTAATATTGAAAAAGTTATTTCAGAGGCTGTCGGTAATATTTTAGAAAGCATTTCCCTCTTTGACGTTTATCAAGGTTCTCAAATACCTCAAGGCAAAAAGAGTGTTGCATTTAACCTTAAGTTGCGTGCTCAAGACCGCACACTTACAGATGAAGAATGCGACAATGCTATGAACAAAGCTATTAAGTCTCTAAGCAAACTCGGTATTATGCACAGAGCATAAATAAATACTAATTTTACACAATTATTAAAAAAGCGTTGTTTTCCGTGTGATTTTAGTGTATAATACTGATATATGTTTGATTGTAATTTTATGGAGGTGGAATTATGACTGATAAAACCATTCAATTTTCGCTTAAGGAAGATAAAGACGAGGAAATGCGTACCGTTCTGTTAAGCGTATACGAATCGTTGAAAGAAAAGGGCTACAACCCTATTAGTCAAATAGTCGGATACATTCTTTCGGAGGATCCTACCTACATTACCACCCACAATAATGCACGCAGTCTTATTCGAAAGATTGATAGAGATGAGCTTTTGCAAACTCTTGTTACAGAATACCTTAAAGGTGAATAAGTCTGACTATTGAATGGAGTGAAAGCCCTATGGCTGCTAAAAATAAAAATGAGTTCTTGACCTACAAGGGCAAGCCGCTTGTCCGCAAGGACAACACATTGTACTACGGAAATATGTCCGATCCTTTTGTTGTTTTGATGCAGATTAACAGCACCAGCACTGTTAAGGATTTAGAGGTTGCAGATAAAGTTACCGTTCAGCTTCTTAGCACTGATCCTGATGTACGTCCTCGTGAAAGGATTATTAAAAAGAGCGAGAAAAACGGTCTTTATGCCGCAATGGATATTGGTTCAATTTGGCTTGAAAGAGCTTTGAAATCAGAATGATATTAATTCAAAACAGCAGGTTTACATAGTCTGCTGTTTTTTGTTGCAAAAAACTACTTATCATTTTAT
>CAYMZO010000112.1:0-4542 GCA_964394885.1 uncultured Eubacteriales bacterium
AAAAAATTAAGAATATAGTAAAGATTAATCTTGTTTTTTGATGCTTTAAAGAACATCTGGTACTAAGGGAGTAAAATCTAATGGAAAATTCTTTAAAAGACGAAGTAAAATCAGTCAAGGACCTGACTTTAGGAATAGATATAGGTTCTACAACGGCAAAGATTGTTGTTATAAAAGACGGAAAAATTTTATATCAGTGCTACGAACGTCATTTTTCACAAGTCCGCAGGAAGACGCTTGACCTGGTATCTCGAGTTGAAGACTTAATCGGAGACCAATCCGTGAAAGTTGCAATCTCCGGCTCGGCAGGTTTGGGAGTTGCAAAGGCTTGTGGAATTCCTTTTGTACAGGAAGTTTTTGCAACAGCAGAAACCGTTAAAGAGCTTGCGGAAGATACAGACGTTGTAGTTGAACTCGGAGGAGAAGACGCAAAAGTAGTTTTCTTTACCGGCGGAACCGACGAGAGAATGAACGGAACCTGTGCAGGTGGTACGGGAGCATTTATTGACCAAATGGCGACCCTTATGAATGTCAGCACACAGGAGCTTGACGATTTAAGCCTTGATTATCAGCGTATTTATCCGATAGCGTCAAGATGTGGCGTCTTTGCAAAAACTGATATTCAGCCACTTCTTAATCAAGGAGCAAGGAAGCAGGATATTGCAGTAAGCATTTATCAGGCAGTTGTAGACCAGACAATAGCAGGTCTTGCACAGGGAAGAAAAATTGACGGTAAAGTTATGTTCCTCGGAGGCCCTTTGTATTATTGTAAGGGATTGAGAGAAAGATTTAAAAGCACTTTAAAGCTTGATGATGAAAGTGCATTGTTCCCTGAATATGCACGCTTTGCAGTTTCAATCGGTGCCGCAATATATGCAACAAAGCAGGACAAAACTTTTACATATAAAGAGCTTATAAACAGTATTACAAAAAGCACGCAGGAAAAGGTTGAAACAGCTCATCTTTCACCGCTATTTAAAGATGAAAAAGAGTATGAAGCTTTTGAAGAAAGGCATAAAAGGGCAAATGTTCCGCATACCGACGCTAAAGAGTATAGCGGAAATGCATACCTTGGAATAGACTGCGGAAGCACAACGACAAAGGTCGTACTGATTACCGAAGATGATAAGATACTGTATTCATATTACAGCTCAAACAACGGAAATCCCGTTGCTGTTATAAAAGAACAGCTTGAAAAGATATATAAAATTTGCACAGATAAAATAAAAATCGTTTCCAGTGCAGTAACCGGATACGGTGAAGAACTTATACAAAATGCGTTTCACGTTGATGAGGGCATTGTTGAAACAATGGCTCACTTTACTGCTGCACGTCATTTTAATCCGAGCGTGGACTTTATTTTGGATATTGGCGGTCAGGATATAAAATGCTTTAAAATTCACAACAATTCAATTGACAGTATAATGCTTAACGAGGCGTGTTCATCCGGCTGTGGTTCATTTATAGAAACTTTTGCACGTTCTATGGGATATGAAATAGAAGAGTTTTCAAAGCTCGGGCTGTTTTCAAAAGCTCCTGTTGACCTTGGTTCCCGTTGCACTGTGTTTATGAACTCTGCTGTTAAGCAGGCACAAAAAGACGGAGCCGGTGTTTCTGACATTTCGGCAGGTCTTTCAATGAGCGTTGTTAAAAATGCTATATATAAGGTTATAAGGGCAAGCTCTGCTGAAGAGCTTGGAGAGCAAATTGTTGTTCAGGGCGGAACTTTCCTTAATGATGCAGTGCTCAGAAGCTTTGAAAAAGAGCTTGGAAGCGATGTTGTAAGACCTCATATTGCAGGACTTATGGGTGCTTTCGGAGCTGCTCTTTATGCAAAGTCGGTAAACCTTGAAAGCTCGGAGCTTATAACTCCTGAACAGTTAAAGACCTTTGTACACGAATCAAAGGCTGTTGCCTGTAAGGGTTGTACAAATAAATGTAATTTAACGATTAATACTTTCGGAGACGGCAAAAAATTCGTTTCCGGCAATCAGTGTGAAAAAGGAGCAGGTCAAAAGGCTTTAAAGGCTGAGGCTGTTCCAAATCTGCACCAATATAAAAGAGATAAATTGATGGCACTTGAACAGACAGACGGTAAAAGGGGAACAATAGGACTTCCTCTTGCACTCGGAATGTATGAGCTTGCTCCACTGTGGCACAGCATCTTTACAACCCTTGGATTTAAGGTCGTTTTGTCTGGGCTTTCAAACAGAAGAATTTATAGCAAAGGGCAGTACAGCATACCGTCAGATACAGCTTGCTATCCTGCAAAAATAATGCACGGACACATTGAAAAGCTTGTTGAAATGGGTGTTGATGCAATATTTTATCCGTGCCTTACCTATAACATAGATGAAAAGATAAGCGACAATCACTATAATTGTCCCGTTGTTGCCTACTATTCAGAACTTCTCAATGCAAATATGCAGTCTCTTAAAAAGACAAAATTCCTTTATCCGTACCTTAACATTAACAATCAGGTTGAGCTTTCAAAGGAAATCTTTAAAATGCTTTCCAAAAACTTTGGCTCAATAAACTATTTGCAGGTTAGATATGCGGTTAAAAAGGGATTTGAAAGTTATAATGCGTGGATGAAGGACACAAGGCAAAAGGGCAGTGAAGCAGTTGAGTTTGCAAGGGCTCACGGAAAACGAATTATGGTTCTTGCAGGCAGACCATATCACATTGACCCTGAAATCGGTCATGGAATTGATAAGCTTGCAACCTCTTTGGGCTTTGTCGTTGTCAGTGAGGATAGTATAAGCGACCTTGTAACACCTCAAAAGGTAAAGGTGCTTAACCAGTGGACATATCACGCAAGGCTATATAATGCCGCAAAGTTCGTTTCCCAAAATCCGGACTGTGAAATGGTGCAGCTTGTATCGTTCGGATGTGGACTTGATGCCATAACAACAGACGAGGTAAGAGAAATTCTCGAAAGCAACGGAAAAATTTATACACAGATAAAAATAGATGAAATAACAAATCTCGGAGCAGTTAAAATACGCCTTAGGAGCTTGCTTGGAGCATTGGAAGAAAGGGGAGATTTTTGTGGAACTTGCTGAAGAAAGAGTAGCCTTTACAAAAGAGATGAAAAAGGATTACACAATATTAATCCCAACAATGTTGCCAATGCATTTTGAGCTTATTTCTCAAATTCTCAAGTCATACGGATATAAAACGCAGGTGCTTAAAAATTCAGGAAGCAAGGTTAAGGAATGCGGTCTTAAAAATGTTCATAATGACGCTTGCTATCCGGCACTGCTTGTTATCGGGCAGTTTATAAATGCACTTGAAAGTGGAAAGTATGACCCGCATAAAACCGCACTTTTGTTAACTCAAACAGGCGGTGGTTGCAGAGCGTCAAACTATATAGCCCTTTTAAGAAAAGCATTGAAAAGAGCCGGCTTTGGATATGTTCCCATAATATCTTTAAACTTTGCAGGGCTTGAAAAAAATCCGGGCTTTAAGCTTGAACCGTCAATGATACATAGAATGTTTTATGCAATAAACTATGGCGATTTGTTAATGCTTTTGCAAAACCAATGTAAGCCTTATGAGATTACAAAAGGTGAAAGTGAACTCCTTGCCCAGCAGTGGATAATAAAGCTTACAAAAGAGATGGAGACAGAGGGAAGGCTCATAAGCTATAAAAACGTAAAGAAAAATTATGAGCAGATGATAAAAGATTTTGCAGCCATACCAAAGACGTCTGAAAAGAAGGTTAAGGTTGGAATTGTCGGTGAGATTTTTGTAAAGTTTTCTCCTCTTGGAAATAACAATTTAGAGGAATTTTTGCTGTCAGAAGGAGCACAAACCGTTATGCCGGGGCTTCTTGATTTCTGCCTGTACTGCATTTATAACGGCATTGTAGACAGAAAGCTCTATGGCGTTGGAAGACTAAAGGCACTTGGCTCACGTTACTTGTTCAGGCTCATAACACGTAAGCAAAAAGATATAATTGATTTAATAAATGCAGAGGGTTCGTTTGAGCCTCCAACACTTTTTGCACATACCTGCACGCTTACAAAAGGCTATATGGGTCTTGGAGCAAAAATGGGTGAAGGCTGGCTGTTGACAGCGGAAATGCTTGAGCTTATTGAGCAGGGAACAACTAACATTATCTGCACACAGCCGTTTGGATGTCTGCCCAACCATATTGTAGGCAAGGGTATGATGAAGCTCATAAAAGAAAAAAATCCAAATGTAAATATTGTTGCGATTGATTATGACCCCGGTGCGACTGCAATAAATCAGGAAAACAGAATAAAGCTTATGCTTGCAAATGCAAAGATGTCGCCTGAAAAAGATGCAAGTGAAGAGCCAAATATAAAATCATCAGACAGAGAAAAAGAAATGGCAACAGCCTAAAACATAAAGAAAATAAAAAGAGCAACGTAAAAGGCACAGTCCCATAGGGACAAAATAAGAAATGCAAACTGAATACGGGAAAATAGCTACTGAGAATCTTTTCAGTAGCTATTTGTTTATCCTTTAGCATAGAAATAAACCCCCGGTTCTACCGGGGGAGGAAAAAGGCTT
>CAYMZO010000113.1:0-4494 GCA_964394885.1 uncultured Eubacteriales bacterium
ATCATAAATGGATTGGTATAGATAATTCTTGTGAAGCTATAAAAGCAATAAAAAATAACAATATTGGTAGTTTTACTTTTTTTGACTTAACTAAACAATATTAATAACTAACAATTTAATAATGTAACCCCATTGTTTTACTTGAAAAGATGACATTTATAAGTGTCATCTTTTTTATATTGAAACAAAAATTGGTATAAGGTCAAAATTTCCTGGCAATACTATTTGCGGAGGTGTTTAGACTTGATTAAAAAAAATAACAGCTATTACAAAAAGAAGAGCCTGTTTGCCTCAAAGGGCTTTTATATCGCCTTATTCCTTTGTGTTCTTGCTGCAGGTGTTACTGTATTTTCAATTGTAGGTTCTCCGAAAATAGGCGGAGATGATAACCCGTCTGCCAACGCTTCAACAACAGACGAACAAGAAGCAGGTGCAAAGGTAACCGGCGTTAAAGATAAAAGGGAAACTACAACAAAAGCACAGACAACTCAAGAAGAGTCTACAACCGAAGCTACGTCTACAACAGCACCCGACCCGTTTTCGGAAAACATTCCCTACAAGAGTGAATATGTTCTTCCTCTTTCCACCGCTATTTCAAAGGATTTCAGCAACGGTGAAATCGTATATTCAAAGACAACCGACGATTGGCGTACTCACGGAGGTATTGACTTTAGCGGTGCTTTAGGTTCTCCTGTAAAAGCAATAAACAGCGGTTCGGTCATAAGTGTTTATGATGACAGTCTTTGGGGTAAAGTTGTTGAAATAAACCACGGAAATGGTCTTGTCGCAAAATATTGCGGGCTTGCAACTGCCGACGTTAAGCCCGGAATGATTGTTAAAAAAGGAAACTCTATTGGTAAACTCGGCGAAGTTCCTATTGAAAAGGCTGAGGTTGCTCATCTTCATTTTGAAACCTCTATTGACGGAAAACTTGTTGACCCGCTTGCTGTTATGGGAAAGACAGGCGAACAGCAGTCTAACAACAATTAACACGCTACTGCATTTTATACAGTCGCTTCATATCATATTATCTTCATAGGTATAGGGCTGCAAGCTTTGGCTTGTGGCTCTATTCCTTTTCTTTTGTTTTTTCTTTTATCTTTTTCAATTTTTCTTGATTTTGCACTTTTGCAATTTTTTTGTAAAAACTCATATTTTATATTGCAATAAATAAGATAGTTTTTATTTAATCTGCAATGCTTATTCATTTTTTAAAAAATCAGGGCATATAAATATCCTATAACAAGTTGAAATGGGTGAGAATATGAAAAATTTTTTACCGGAAGGAAGTCTGATTGATTCCATTCAAAATAAGCAGGCACTTTCGTCGCTTTCACATCTAAAATCCGCATATCAGCAGGAAACCATTTTAGAAGCCCGTGTTTCTCTTTGCGACAAGGACCATAATCTGCATCTTATGCTGGGAGATATTCCTGCAATTATACCAAAAAGTGAAGGGGCTTTGGGTATTGACGACGGAAGCGTTCGGGATATTGCAATTATTTCTCGAGTCAATAAGCCCGTCTGCTTTAAAATAATTGGATTTGACAAGGACGAAGCTTCAAACACTCGTGCTGTTCTAAGCAGAAAAGCTGTTCAGGAGGAGTGTAAGGAAAATTATATTTCGGCACTTAACTGTGGAGATATAATTCCTGCCTGCGTTTCTCATATGGAAAATTTCGGAGTGTTTTTAGACATCGGTTGCGGACTAAGTGCTCTTATGCCTATCGACAGTATTTCTGTTTCAAGAATACCACATCCAAGTGCAAGATTTATTCAGGGACAGCAGATAAAGGCTGTTGTAAAAAGCATTGACGAGCAGGGAAGAATAACTCTTTCTCATAAGGAGCTTTTGGGAACTTGGGAACAAAATGCTCAGCTTTTCAGTGCAGGTGAAACCGTACCGGGAATTGTTCGTTCGGTTGAAAAATACGGCATTTTTGTTGAGCTTGCTCCCAACCTTGCAGGTCTTGCAGAATATTCAACCGGAATAACAGCGGGTCAGCACGCAAGCGTTTACATAAAGAGCCTTAATCCGGAGAGAATGAAGATAAAGCTGATAATTGTTGACAGCTTTAATGCCGATTATCCGCCCACTCCTCTTCAATATTTTACAGACAGCACTCATCTTAGCCACTGGATATATTCACCTGAAAACTGTCCAAAGGTTATTGAATCGTATTTTGAATAACAATTTTATTTGCCTTGCGTTAATTTCAACTCCAGTCCATATTAAAAGCAAAAGAACCGATATCACAACAGTGATGTCGGTTCGCTTTTTGTTTTATCTTTAAGTTTCTACGATTTTACTCTTTTACACTTTCTTGCTTTTGAGATTTTTTGCTTTTTTACTTCTTGATTTTAAACTTTTACTTTACACCATTTTGCTTTAGAATTGTTTTAAATTCTTAATCGCCTATTTCCAGCTTGTCTGCCTTTTTGCCTTTCTGCATCAAATCTATTACAAGTGAAGATATTGAAACAGTTATTAATGAATAGAATATTTTTGAAAACGGTATATACGTCAACGAAACCATAAGCACTACAAAATCCGTAAAAAAGTAAGCCTTTGCAATTCTGCACTTTGTAAGTTTTGAAATGATTATTGCAAGTGCATCATCTCCACCTGAAGCACCGCCTTCACGAACAACAAATCCTACTCCTATGCCAACAAATAATGCTCCGACAATCGCAGCCAATAACGGTTTTGAACTTAAATCAGGCACAACGTATCCTACGGCTTCAAAAATATTATAAAAAAGGGAAAATCCGCAGCTTGAAAAAATTGCATTTTTTAAAAATTCCTTGCCCAACATTTTAAAGCCTATTATATAGCAGATTATGTCCATACAAATTCCTGAAATTCCGGGGGTTATTCCAAACCAATGTTTCAAAAGCAAAGTCATACCTAAAATTCCGCCTTCGGTAATATTGCTTTGACTGTGTATGTTAAACAGCCCAAAGGCTAAAATTGCAACACCGAGCAACAGTATTGAATAGTGCTTAACGCAGGCTATTATATTTCTTTTATTTTCGGTCAACATCAAATTATCCTCCCTTGACTACTGATATATTAAAGTATATAGTAACTATATTGTCAAGAGCTTTTTTAAATGGCATTGGGAGGTTGTTTTATGGATATACGATTTTCTGTTGGAGAGCTTGCAAAGCTTAACGGAATAACAAAGCAAATGCTGATTTTTTATGACCGTGAAAATGTTTTCAAGCCCAAAATTGTAAATCCTGAAAACGGATACAGATATTATACCGCTGACCAGCTTGAAGAGCTTGACAGCATTTTACTGCTAAGGGAAATGGGATTTTCACTTTCTGAGATAAAAGAGTATATGGACAGCAGGAGCGGCGTTGACACCATTGAACGACTCAACGAGCAGAAAATTGCCGTTTCCGAAAAAATAAAGCATCTGACTTTAATCGAAAGACGGCTTAATCACAAAATAAAAACCATTGAAAATTTTAACGCTCATATTAAAACAGACGATTTTATTATAAACTGCGACAAGCAATATCTTGCCGTTTTAAAGACCGAAGCTCCCAACGGACTTTTAGAGGTTGACATCGCTTTAAAAAAGCTTTTGAAATATGCCTCTGCAAACGAGTATCCGCACTTTTATCAAATCGGAGATATGATTGATAAAGACGCTTTAAAAAGTGAAACTTTTTTAAAATTTCAATATGTTTTTCTGCCTCTTGATAAAGCCTGTGAAAAGAAATATCTTCACATAAAGCCTGCCGGACTATATGCCAGAGCATTCCATATCGGCTCTTATAAAACTATGGGAAACACGTATAAAAAGTTGATTTCAAAGATATATGAGCAGGGGTACAGTATTGACGGATACTCTTATGAATACTGCATTCTGGACAATCTGACAACAAAAGAGCCAAACAAATATATAACCGAAATTCAAATAAAAATCAAAAAGCAACCGCAATCTTCATCCATATTATAATTTAAAAAATCGGTTGATTTTTACGAGAAATACGAAACTTTTGTTCATACAATATAGAAGATACATTATAAAAACCCTCACATATAAATGTGGGGGTTTTACTTTTTACACTTTTGCATAACAAAACTGCCTGCTATGGTAAAAAACGGCTAACCGTCTTGCCATTGCAAGCAGAAAAATTTGAATGTTAAATTAAAACAAGAACGCAAAAAGTAATTTTAAGCCTCTAAAAGGTATGTTCACGCCCATATACTCATACACTCAAAAAGCTTATGTAGGTAAAAATTACTTTCTCTTAACTTTTTTCTGTGCATTTCTCTTCAGCATTTTATTGCCTGTGTAATCGTATGCAGCACTTGGACCCCAGTTAAGCACGAGCAAAGCAATAACAGCAATCAAAAAGCCTACACCAATAATTCCAAGAGTTAAAAGCATAAGTACTCCGGTGGTAATCATTAAAATCTCCCCTTAATTATTATTAATACTTAAATAATATTTAAAAATAGTAACCAAAAAAATG
>CAYMZO010000114.1:0-4488 GCA_964394885.1 uncultured Eubacteriales bacterium
TTTTGAAAACTCAAATTCTATCGCCTTATGGGATATTACATCCTGTGTTTTTACTATAACTGCTATTTCATTTATTGTTTGTGTTACAGAAGATTTTGCATATCCGTCTGCTAAAACCACTATATTATAATCTTTTGCCGATGCAAAAAAAGATTTATCCAGTATTATCTTACCGGCTTGAATTGAATACTTTTCTGACTGTGAGAAAATAGATGTGTCATCAATTTTTATATCTGTTATTGCATTTCTCCAATCGGCATCATCGGTAAATGTCAATTCTAAGTTGTCAGAAAGAACTGTTTTGTTAAATGAAAACAAGTTATGAGTGCTGTCAGCTGTCATCTGTATTGGCTTTTTATTGTTTGAGCCAAGTGTTAAAGTTTTATATCCCGGAACATCTATTGTTACAATGTTATATTCCAGTAAATCTTTTGTCTCTATGAATTCGCCTGTATAAGGAATTTTTATCTGTAAGGATATTCTGTCCTCTCTTGGTTTTCTAATAAGATACGTATTATCTATAACCTTTGCCGCATTTTCAGCAACTGTCGCCTTTACACCATTTATTTTTACTACTATATTATCTTTTCCTTCCCACGCTGCTGCCATCCATGCCATTCCAACCTCGTCGCAAGCGAACATTGCCTCAGTGGTTTTGCAGGAAAAATAAATACTTCCGTTTGCACCACTTAAAACGCAGTTGCGTGTTTCAGCCGGAGTTGTAGAATCGAACGTACATATTGGTGGGTCTTTTAATTCCTCTGCATTTACGCTAAGGGTTGCTCCAAACAGATTGAAAATCAGAACAAAACTTATTATAAATGATATAATGCGTTTGTTTTTTGAACTATGAACCATTTTTTATCCTCCTAATTTTTTAATTCAAAGGCGGAAAGACTCCGCCTTTGAACATAGAAATTTAACTTACCACAACTGTAAATGTGCTTATATTGCTATCTGTTGAACCAAACGAGGTTCCAACTGCCTTAATGTAATATGTTCCGGCTGTATTAAATGTAATCGGAACATATATGCCACCCCAGCTTGGAGTCTGTGTATTATATAAAGTTGAACTGTCTGAACACGACGGCGTAGGAACGGTATTTAGATTGCTTCCGTAATTGTAATAAATCATTGTCGAATTAAGGTAAGCTGTATCATCTTTATTAAAATTAATACTGTCTCCTACACAAATTCCTATTGTCGAACCGCTTGCATAAGGTGTTGTCGTATCTGAATTTACAAAAGCATTAACACTGCCACTTTGAGATGGAACATAAGCGGTGTCTATAAACACTTTGCAGTTGCCTGTTCCTGTACAGTCAGTAAACCTTGATGCAGTACGTTCTGAAAAAGCTTGCTGTCCAAACACAAATTTAAAATATGTATTGCCGTTCTTTGTATAACGCAAGAATCCGGATTCAACTCCGGTCTCTGTAATTATTCCATTGCTGCTGTAAATATTTCTTTGTGCCATAAGCTGAGATTTAAGAATACTAACTGTATATCCGTCAGCAGCCTGAACAGTAACTTTTGTTGTATCCGGTGCATTTGCCCATTGGTCTGTTTTGCCTATTGTCTCCATAAGGGTTTTTATTGCATACATTTTTCCCGAATATGTTTTAAATGTGCCGTAATCATTCCTTGCCGAATAAGTCAAGGTGTTCTGGCTTTGTACTGCTGTATCCATTGCATCATAGGATACATTACCCGAAACAGTACTTGTACTATTCCAATAAACATCTATTCCCTCTCCGGTATTCCATGCACTTGCACTCATACCCATCGAAAGTAAGGACATTAAAAGCGATAATGCTATAAGTATAGAAAAAACTCTGCCACCCTGTTTTTTTGCCATATTCATAATTACACCTTCAAAACAATATGAAACTTCTACTCGTTTAATTTGTTTTTATTTTTTGCTATGCCTGCTGATATAGAGTTAATCAGCCTAAAAAAACTTTTACTACAATTGATTTTATACATTGGACTCGCCCACTTTTCATCTCTCCGTATAACAAAAAGACCATTTTGAAAATGGACGCAATAGTCCCATTCAAAATAGTCTTTAAATGACATATATATTTGCAAAAGACCTTTTCAAAAACGGAAGGCTAAATTGTTTCCAACTTAACCCATTGGCAAAATTACCATAGTAAAACCTTAGGCAAAATTGCTCGGACTAATTGCTATCGACAATATTAATTTTTTATTTTACAAATAACGATATATTAATAATTACATATTCTTACTAAATTTTCAATGTGTTAATTTTACAAATTGCAAATTACTTTTTGTATAACATTTATATAACTTTACGTGTCTTTTAATAATTCCTTTAATACACTTATATCAAAAAAGCGACGAAAATATCGTCGCTTTTTGCGGTTTATATTCTAATTATATATTTATCTTGTTTAAAACTTGTCCGACTTTTTCGTGAATAACAAGCTGAGCTATATTATCCATTTGGGTTTCGTCTTTGTTTATAAGCACCAAATTCTTGCCTTTAAAGTATCGTATCATACCTGCTGCAGGATAAACGGTCAACGATGTTCCGGCAACAATAAGCGTATCCGCTTGCATTATGCTACTTATTGCACCTGTAACGACTGCTTCATTAAGAGGTTCCTCATACAATACAACGTCCGGTTTTATAGTCCCACCACATTCACATTTTGGAATACCCGTGCTGTTAAGCATATATTCAGCAGAAAAGGATTTTTCACATTTTTCGCAATAATTTCTATGCACCGAACCGTGTAGTTCAAAAACATTTTTGCTTCCTGCAATCTGATGCAAGCCGTCTATATTCTGCGTAACAATCGCCTTTAACTTGCCAATATCTTCAAGTTTTGCAAGCTGTTTATGTGCATCATTCGGCTTTGCAGTAAGGCACAGCATTTTATCCCTGTAAAAGTCAAAAAACTCTTTTGTGTTGTTTTTGAAATATGTGTGGCTTAAAATTGTTTCCGGTGGCACGTCATATCTCTGATTATAAAGTCCATCCACCGAACGAAAATCAGGTATTCCACTTTCCGTTGAAACACCCGCTCCACCGAAAAAAACTATATTATTGCTATTGTCAATAATATGCTGAAGCTCTTTAATCACCAAAAGCACCTTCTTCAAAAACTTTTTTATACGCATCATAGGTCTGTTTATTAAAGCAGACCATTGTTACTTCTTCTACAACAGACGATGATTTTAAGAATTTTAATATTGTATCAATTGCAATACAAGCGGCTTTTTCAACGGGAAAATGATATACCCCTGTGCTTATTGAAGGAAATGCAACGGTTTTACACTCATACTTTTCTGCAAGTTTAAGGCTGTTTTCATAACTGTTTTTTAGCAACCGTGATTCGTTATGATTACCACCTTTCCAAACAGGTCCAGGAGTATGGATAACATAGTTTGCAGGCAAATCATATCCTTTTGTTATCTTTGCATCTCCTGTGTTACATCCGTTGAGTGTCCTGCACTCCGAAAGCAACATAGGACCTGCTGCTCTATGAATTGCACCGTCGACGCCACCACCGCCAAGCAGCGATGTGTTTGCAGCGTTTACTATTGCGTCTACGTTTATTTTTGTAATATCTCCCAAGGTAATATTAAAGCTCATTACAAACGCCTCTTAACCTATATAATGATTCATTGCGAGCATTACGATAAAGCCTACAAGCAATGAATATGTTGCTGAACGTTCATATCCGTGGCTATGCGTTTCGGGTATCATTTCATCACTTATTACATAGAGCATTGTTCCTCCTGCAAATGCCAATGCAAACGGAAGCATAGCCCTTGCTACCGATACACCATAATATCCGATTAATGTTCCAAATATTTCAATAACACCGGTTAGCACTGCTATTCCAAAGGTCTTTTTTCTACTAACTCCAACGGAAATCATAGGTGCAATTATTATCATACCCTCGGGTATGTTCTGAAGTGCAATCGCAATGGCAACAGACATTGCATCACCTATATTACCGGTACCGAAGCTTACACCAGTTGCCAAACCTTCAGGGAAGTTGTGTATTGCTATTGCAAGTACAAACAACATCACTTTATCTATTTTTGCATTATCCTTATGCTTTTCAATATCTACACCGGTAAGCTTATGAAGATGTGGCGTAAACCTGTCCACTAAAGTTAAAAAAGCAGCACCACACAATATCCCGGCCGCTGCAATTAGTACTCCATATTTACCACCATATTCAATTGAAGGCAAAATAAGTCCGACAACAGACGCTGCAAGCATTATTCCCGATGCAAAAGACAGTATAATGTCATTAAATCTATGTGGTATATTTTTAAATAAAAATCCTATTAATGCTCCGAGTATTGTTGCTCCTCCGACTCCGAACGCTGTAATAAAAACTATTGGCATTTTCATCTTCCTCTTTGTTAGATTCGCAAGTAAATAAACTCACCTTATATAATTAGCTTATACATATTTTAAAATATTATAGCATAGCAAATAAC
>CAYMZO010000115.1:0-4452 GCA_964394885.1 uncultured Eubacteriales bacterium
ACTAAAAGCAAATTGAAATAGATTAGTTTATATATTATATAGCAACGGGAGCCAAAAATAAAGTATCAATATATCTAAAAAAGGTGCTCAAGCTTTGTAATTGTAAAACATTATTTTTATCTGTTTAAATCGGAGTGTGATTGTAATGACAGTTCAAAAGAATCAGGATATAGAGCTAAAAATAGATGGGATAACAACACAAGGATGGGGTGTTGGGCATTACAACGGGCTTGCTGTTTTTGTTGCAAATACAGCTATCGGAGACACTATCATAGCCCATATTATAAAGGCAAAGAAAAATTACGCCATTGCAAAGCTTTTGAAAATAATTACGCCCGCAGCTGACAGATATGAGCCTGACTGCTCTGTCTTTTCACAGTGTGGTGGTTGTTCTTTTCGTCATATAACCTACGATTCAGAGCTTAAAATCAAGTACAAAAGAGTCGAGGACAGTTTTTTACGCATAGGTCATATTGACATTACTCCTCAACCTGTTATCGGTTGCGAAATGATTGACGGATACCGAAACAAAGCACAGTATCCCGTTTCATTTGACGGCGAGCTTAAAATCGGTTTCTATGCGCCTAACAGCCACAGAATTGTGGGTTGCAAAGATTGCAAATTACAACCGGATGAATTTACAACAGCTCTAAACATTTTTGAGGATTTTATAAAGCAGTATAATATCTCTGTTTACAACGAAAAGGAAAACAGCGGACTTTTACGACACATTTATCTAAGAAAGGCAATATCGACCGGCGAAATCCTTGCCTGTGCAGTAATAAACGGAAAGTCTCTTCCAAATGCAGACAAGCTTGCAGAACTCTTAAAAAATAACATCCCAATGCTTAAAGGATTTGTAATCAACATAAATCAGCAGGACACAAACGTGATTTTAGGTGAAAAATGTAAAACAATTTGGGGACAAGATTACATTACCGATATTCTTTGCGGATGCAAATTCAAAATATCTATCCTATCTTTTTATCAGGTAAATTCGGTTCAGGCAGAAAAGTTATATGAAAAAGCACGTGAATATGCACATCTGTCCAAGAACGATGTATTGCTTGACCTGTATTGCGGAACAGGCACAATAGGCATAACAATGGCAAGCGACGTAAAAAAGCTTATCGGCGTAGAGATTATCGAACAGGCAGTCGAGGATGCAAAGGTCAATGCCAAACTCAACGGAATTGAAAATGCAACTTTTATTTGCGGAGACGCCTCAGATGCAACAAAAGAACTTGAAAAAACAGGAGAAAAGCCTAATGTTGTTTTGGTTGACCCTCCGAGAAAAGGCCTTTCAAAAGAGGTTATTGAAACCGTTGCAAATATGCAGCCAAAACGTATCGTGTATATTTCCTGCGACCCTGCAACCCTTGCAAGAGATTGCGAAATCTTTGAAGGTTTGTCGTATAAAGTTCAGGAAGTAACCCCGGTTGATATGTTCCCCCGAACTGCTCACGTCGAGTGTGTTTGTTTGCTGACAAGGTGAGGAAGTTAACGCAAAGTACAACTTTTAACGCAAAATACAGCTTATAGTTTTTACCAATAAAAATAATGCTTTTTAAATTTACACCATATATTGTTTGTGTTATAATTACTTTATAGTGCAAAATATTGCAAACATTTACATTTTATATATTATTGCAAATAATTTTGGAGGAATTTTTAATGAGATTAATTACTCGTTCCGATTTTGACGGGCTTGCTTGTGGTGCTTTATTACTCGAAGCAGGAGTTGTTGACAGTTATACATTTGCACATCCTAAAGATCTTCAGGACGGGCTTGTTCCTGTAACAGAAAATGATGTTCTTGCAAACGTACCTTATGTTGAGGGTTGCGGTTTATGGTTTGACCACCATTCAAGTGAAGATGAACGACTTCAGCTTGAAGGAAAATATAAAGGTGAAAGCCGTCATACACCCAGTTGTGCCCGCATTATTTATGAATATTATGGTGGAAAAGAAAAGTTTCCTCAATTTGATGATTTAATGGAAGCGGTTGATAAGGTCGACAGTGCCAATCTTACAATTGACGAAGTTTTAAATCCTGAGGGTTGGATATTAATCGGATTTCTTATGGACCCAAGAACAGGTCTCGGAAGATTCAGAAACTTTACAATAAGCAACTATCAGCTTATGGAAAAATTGCTTGTGTGTTGCAGAACTATGAGTACTCAAGAGATTTTAAATATGTCTGACATTATCGAACGTATCGAGCTTTACAATGAGCAGACCGAAAAGTTTAAAGATATGATTAAAGCTCACACTAAAACAGACGGCAAAGTTATTATCACTGATTTGCGTGGTGTTGACCCAATTTACACCGGCAATAGATTTATTATTTACAGCCTTTATCCTCAGCAAAATGTTTCTGCGTGGATTGTTTCAGGCAGAGGTGGACACGGTTGTTCCGTTGCTGTCGGATACTCGATAATCAATCGTACAAGCAATGTCGATGTTGGAAACCTTATGCTTAAATACGGCGGTGGCGGACACAAAGCAGTTGGCACCTGCCAGTTTTCTGATGAGACTATGGAAGAAAAGCTCCCATTAGTTCTTGCAGACCTTGTAGATTTAAGCAAATAAAATAACATAAAATTTTAAAAGACTAAGATTTTTAATCTTAGTCTTTTTTATTTAAGTTTATTGAATAAACTAAGCTGTTTTTCAAATGATATATAAATATAATTTTGATTGGAGGGTTATTATTTATGACACCAAAAGAATTACTTTATGTTGAAGATGCTTTGGGACACGAACAACAAATGAAGACTTGCTGCACCGATTTTGCCAATCAATTGCAAGACGGCGATTTAAAGAACTTCGTTTCAGGCTTATCAACAAAGCACCAGCAAACATTTACACAGTTTTATAATTTGCTTAACAGCTAAAGGAGAACAGATATGGAAGACAAAGTAATAATGGACAATATTCTTTCGGCAACAAAGGGTGTTTGTGATTTGTTTATGCACGGTGCTATTGAATCTTCAACCGCAAACGTTCACAGCACTTTTAAAACATCCCTTGACGACTGCCTTGAAATGCAAAATGAAATATACACTAAGATGTCTGCAAAGGGATGGTACCCGACACAGCAGGCAGAGCAGCAAAAAGTTGATGCCGCAAAGCAAAAATTCAGTGCTCAATAAAATTTTAAAGAGGTCATTTTTAAATGGCCTCTTTTTATTTGTTTAAACTTCAAGATTATCTTAGTTTACATATCCTTGTATTTTTTCAGCTAACAATAAGTTATGTTTTTATTCTTTTAGAAATATACTATATAAAGTATTTTTAAAATCAAAACATAAAAATCAAGGAGAGTGCATATTATGAACGACTGCTATCCGTTTGAAAACACACCGCTTAATTACAGCTTTGAAGCAATGGAGCCATACATAGATTCAAAGACAATGTATCTGCACCACGACAAGCATCTTCAAGGGTATATAAACAATCTTAACAGTGTATTAAAGGATTATCCAAAGCTTCAAAACTACTCTTTACATCAGCTTATTTCAAACCCTAATATGCTCCCTGCAAAATCAAGGACAAAGATATTAAATTATGCAGGCGGAGTTTTTAATCACAGGCTATATTTTGACTTATTAGCCAATACTGCTAAGCAAGAACCCACAGGTGAACTTCTCACTGCTATTCAAAATCCTTTTGAAAGCTTTGAAAACTTTAAATCTGAATTTACAAAATCCGCTCTCTCTGTATTTGGCTCAGGATATGCCTGGTTGGTTGTTTCACGAGATTGTCGACTTAATATTGTTACCACGCCTAATCAAAACTCTCCCTGCTCAGTTGGTCTATATCCAATATTGACAATAGATGTTTGGGAACACGCCTATTATCTTTTAAACTACAATGACAGAGCAAAGTATATTGAAAACTGGTTTAATATTATAAACTGGTCTGCTGTTGAATTGCTCTATTTCAAGCACAAGGTTAACAAACGATAAAAGCCGCTTAAAGCGGCTTTATTGTATTCCGTATCCTCCTGTTTCCGGGTCTTTAAAAAGTGCAATTTCAGGTGGGTTAAACGTAAACACGATAAACATTATTATCAGTGCTGTCAAAATAATAAGCGAAATCACCTTGGCTTTTTCGGATTGAAAATGCCTGCTTTCCAGCATCTTATTGCTAAATATATATGCTATTACAACGCCCACAATAAATGTTGCAACATCTGCAACCATATAATGCTTACCTATTATTCCAACGTAGGTATAAAACGATACAACAACGCCCAGCATACCCAACAATATTGAAATAACCTTTACAGGAATAAAGTTTAAAATGTTTTTTCCGTATTTAAAATACTCGTAAACCGAGAACAAAAGCATAGGCACAAAAATAAGTTTTAAGTGTTCCCAAGTGCTTTCATTTACTGCAGAAAACGTACCGACAAATGGATTTTCTCCCAACCATTTATATAAAAAG
>CAYMZO010000116.1:0-4380 GCA_964394885.1 uncultured Eubacteriales bacterium
AAAACCGTATTCAGTTGCAGCACCTTTTGTAGATGATGTGCCTAAAAAATCTCTGTCGAACGCAGTAAATTCCGCATTAGTCCCATGATAAACAACGAGTAAATCACCATTTTCATCTCTTACATTGCTATCTTTAAAAAACTCCGTTTGCTCTTTAGTTAGTTGATTTCCTTCTGAATCTTTAAGAGAAAATTTGACACTATTTTCAGAATTTTCGTGTATACTATTGTTGACACTTTCACTATTTTGTGATTTAATAGTGTCAAGGACACCGTAATTGGAACTGGCTAACGGCAATTTGAGCCTATTAAGCGACAGCCAATTACGGGTCTTATTTTTATTTGGATTAACGTATAACAACTTACTCTCATTTATAAATTTTTGAGGATTAGTATCTTTTCCATAAGCACTGGCAATTTTTACAATATTTAACTTTCTGCCATCTTTCCCGCTTGGATTCAGTTCAAGCACAGCAAGAACGGGTGTATTGTTAGCATCATAAACTTCACCAAAAATAGTAATTCTGCCATCTACTGTCTTTGATTCCATAACTAATATAGGATATTCAAGTATATTTGGTACTTGCTTAATAACGTTATCTCCCATTTCTGGATGGTCATTTTGAATTTTTAATATTTTAGAAGAATCCCAATAAATTTTTTTGTTATCAACTCCTAATTCTTGTAAAACTTCTGAAGTAGTGCCAACTTTAAACGCAAAGCCCGTCTTTTTCTTATCCCATTCATCATATTTTTTTGCAAAGTTAGGATTAATTGAATACTTAACCTCACCATCACTTTTTGTGGTGGCGTTTTTATATGCCTTGTCAAAAGCCTTTTTGACCTTTTCAAGCTGTCTTGCTTCCTTTGAACCAGCTGTTGCAAGCTTGTAAAGGTGCTTTATCTCTTCATATATTTTTTTGAATATGTTTGGCTTTTCAACCGAAAGATTGTTTATAAAGTCTGCATCAGTAAATAGATAATCTCCTACAAGGTCGCTTGTCAACTCATTTTCTATATTGGCATTTGTACCTTTATAAACTCTCTGTAACTCTTTGAGTCTTGTGTCGTACTCACCCTTTGTAGTTGCATATTGCTTGACTGTTTCTTTCAGGTCTTCATATTCCTGTGTCTTTTCTAACAAATGGGTTGTTTCGTGCCCTACAATACGATTTAAAGCATTGTCAGAGTCAATGTTTGTAAGCACTTCTCCGTTTTTATTTACAAGTCCATTAATAGTTTTACCATCTACACTATATCCCATTTTTCAGACAAAAAAGCCCGCCATCGTAGTTGCTTAACTCTACAATAGCGGGCTTTTTATTTAATGTTCGTTTTTATGATTCTATTCCATTTGACGGCGTATTTTTATATTATTCAAGATATTAAAACAGCTTAATATTCATAAACTACATCAATTGCATCTTTCCTACATTTTGTTGCACAAAGTCCACATTTAATGCATTTGTCAAAATTAATCTCAAATGGCTGTTTTATAATGCCCGTAATTGCTTCTGCCGGACAATTCTTTTTGCAAAGCGAGCATCCAATGCACTTTTCTTTATTAATTGAAACGCTTTTTATCTTTTTCGAACCCAGTGAAAGGCTAATTGCAGTTAAAGGGCACAAATTTTCACATTGACCGCATGTATGACATTTTTCACTATCAATAGAATAAACTGAATAGTCATCATTTGGACTTATTGCGTCGAAAAGACATGCAGAATAACACGCTCCACAGCCTACGCATGTACTCTCGTCTATTATGTATGCCATATTGTTAACTCTCCTTTTCTGTAAAAAATGGATTGTAAATTAACCACCTGATGCAGGAGACATCAGCCATACCTCATCAGAGGATGAAAGTTTCTTTCTCCTTGAGCTACAACGCTCACCGTTTATGTATACAATTGCATCATTAAATTTTATTTCTGAAAGCAAATCTTTATTTCCTGCATTTTTTCTTGTCAGCTCGGCTGTTACAGACTTGAATACTTCAGCAACGGTATCTGCACTAACCGTTAATTGAGAGGTTGCACTGTCGACCCTCATAACACCAAAAAGCTTTACAGTAATATCAGCCATTTGAATAAGCCTCCCCTACAATCTTTTCATAATAATCTTTATCCATATCAATTTTACATTTAGCAAGTGTTCTTAATGTTGGAATACCGTCTTTCCAACCTCTTGCTCTATAATATGTAGGCAACATCTTATCAAGAGGGACTTTGGTTTTAGGATTTCCCGGCTGTTGTTCAGTATCTGTAAGCTTCTTAGGAAGCTTATCTGAGTTTGCCTTTTGACCGAGAATTACGTTTGAAATTCTTTCACAGTTATATCCGTAATTTCCCCAAGCTAAAAAATCTCCCATTGTTGAATGCATTCCCGTGGCATAATTGATTGCATAAGTATGTGGCAACAACGGTAAATTTATATGCAAAAGCTTTGGATATCTATTAACGACATTTACAACAGGTCCAAGATAAGGAAGTACAGCCATAACAATTCTTGTTAAAAGCAAGTTTGGTCTGTCAACAAGAAATCCCGGCAAAACAGCATAGCTGGTAAACAGGCAAGAACCCGCAGCAGATACCGCTTCCATCAAATCTTGGAATGTGATGCTCAAGGCAGCCTTTCCATGTGGAGTAAGAGAATTTACATCTAAGCCCAAACCTTCAACAACAACAAGGTAGCCTGCATTAAGATGGCATCCACCTCTGTTTGAAGTCGCATATCCGAGTCCTTGACCGACTGCGTGTCTTGGCTCATAAGCAGAGAGTTCCATACCCTTTGCCTGAATTGCAAATTCCTTGCCACCAAAGCGATCAGCCATTCTTTTTGAACCTTCGGCAAGAATATCTCCCGCACCACGTCTATGTGCAATATCATCAATCATATCTGAAATGTTATCTGTTTTGCCAAATTCCAATCCACAATCCCAAATGCCTTTTTCCTTAAGTTCCATAGCAAATGCAATTGTTCCTGCAATTGATATTGCATCCATTCCCAGCTCATCTATTTCATAGTTCCACTTTAGGATAAGCTCTATATCATCATTCAGAATGTTAGGTCCCATAAGCCCGAGTATTTCAAGCTCCGGTCCTTTTACAATTTTATTATCAACATTAACCATTCTTGCACAACGAATAGCACAGGTTGTACAAGCGGCACTTCTTACAAGATGATTTTCTGTTAGTTCTTCTCCTGAAACTTTATCAAAGCCATCAAATCTGCCTGCACCAAAATTCTTTGTTGCAAGAATGCTATGTGCTTGCATTGGAGAAACCAATCCTGCTGTTCCAAGCCTTGGAAGCTGCTTACCAGTCAGTGGATGAGTACGCAGGGTATGAACCCATTTTTTGTTTAATTTGTTTAGTTTTTCTCTGTTGACAACCTCTGGCATTTTTGTTCCGAAAACAGTAACAGCCTTAACCATTTTATCTCCGAAAACAGCACCTACTCCGCCACGACCTGCTGTTCTTTCTCCACTAAACACGCAGGCATAAAGGACTTTATTTTCACCGGCAGGACCAATAACCAATTTTCCATATTTCTTTGGCATCTCTTCCTGAACAACCAATGTTTTAAGTCCCCATTTATCCGTAGCATCTATAAATTCAACATTATCTTCGGTAATATGTATTTGTGTAGGACTTTCTGCTCTTCCTGAAATGATTACAGCATCGAAGCCGGCCCTTTTAAGCATAAGTCCAAAATCTCCACCACAGTTAGAAGATGTAACGATATTGGTAAGTGGTGAAATTGTTGAGATATTGAATCGGGATGTGTTTGGACACCCACAGCCTGTTAAAGGACCCGTTGTGCATACAATCCAGTTGTCATCGTCAAACGCTTTCATTCCTGGCTTGATATGATGAAAAAGAATATCTGCAGCCATAACCTTGCCACCTAAAGTGCGCTTCCTATCCTCGTCCGACCAAGGAAAATCACAAAAAGTTTTATCAGAAAGGTTTATAAATAACACTCTGCCCATATAACCTTTAAGCTGAGTCATGATATCACCTCATTTTAATTTAAGCTTAAGCATTTTTATCTGTGTAAATACAAGTAGAAAATTTTCTCCCCATTTTATAATTATATTTACAATATACATTTTGTATAAACAGCTTAAGTTCTTATTCTTTTTAGCAAAATTACGAATAAAATTATTGCTGTAAATCAACTTACTGATATATATGACGTTAATTATCTTTTCGCTTTTTGTTCAGTTGATTTTCATTATAAAGCATTTAACGTTTTAGCTTTAAGAAACACTTCATTTTTACTGCAAATATTCTTAAACTGAGACGATAAAATGAAACGTAAATGGTTTTACTGTTTGATTTTATCATGCTGGTGGTGGAAGTTAAAATGTTTTTGC
>CAYMZO010000117.1:0-4343 GCA_964394885.1 uncultured Eubacteriales bacterium
AACTGTATCTTTATCAATATCTCTAAAAAGCTCTGCTGAAATAGCAGAAAGCTTTGCTTCTGTATATCTTGAAGCAGCCCACTGCATATCTCTTGAATACGATTTACCAAAGTTACCTTTTGAGTCAACATAAGGATGCAGCAATGCCTCATATCCCTTTGAAAGCCTGACCATAGTATCATAAATAGCCTGGTCTCCGTGTGGATTAAGCTGCATTGTACGTCCTACAATGTTTGCAGATTTAATTCTTCCTGATGTCAAAAGCCCCATCTTATACATTGTATATAATAGTTTTCTGTGAGATGGCTTAAACCCATCTATTTCAGGTATAGCTCGAGACATTATAACGCTCATAGCATACGGCATATAGTTAACTTCAAGCGTATCGGTTATTATTTGATTTACGACCTCACCGGCACCAAGAATATGTGCCTTAGGGTCAATTGGTTCATTCGTTATTGATTTATTTTTTTTCTTATTAGCCATTAATTCTCATCCTCATAAAATTCAGTACAACACAGTTATATCAACTAACATCCGTCATATCAAAATAAAGATGTCCATTTTCAGCAATATGACTTTTTCTTCCTGCCAAATTATCACCGAGCAAAAGCTCGAAAACATCTGCGGTCTTCTTTGCTTCGTCAGGCTCAATCTTTATAAGTCTTCTGGTTTGTGGATTCATCGTTGTAAGAGACATCATATCAGCGTCATTTTCACCGAGTCCCTTTGAACGTTGAATTGTATATTTTGCATCTCCTATTTCTTCAAGAGCCTGAGTTTTTTCACGTTCTGTATATGCAAACCAAGTTTCATCTTTTGAGTTTATTTCATAAAGCGGTGATTCTGCAATGTAAACCCTGCCTGCATCAATAAGCGTCGGCATTAACCTATAAATCATAGTTAAAATAAGGGTTCTTATCTGAAATCCATCAACGTCAGCATCGGTACAGATTATTACCTTATTCCATCTTAAATTTTCAAGATTAAAGGATGACAGGTCTTTATTAGCCTTACTTCTAACTTCTACTCCACAACCAAGAACTTTTATAAGGTCTGTTATTATGTCATTCTTAAAGATTTTATCATACTCGGATTTAAGACAGTTTAATATTTTTCCTCTAACAGGTATTATAGCTTGAAATTCTGAGTTTCTTGCCTGCTTACAAGCACCAAGAGCCGAATCACCCTCAACTATAAACAACTCACGAACATTAAGGTCCTTACTTCTGCAATCAACAAACTTTTGAACCCTATTGGACATATCATTTGAGCTTTGCAATGTCTTTTTCAGATTTTGTCTGGTTGATTCCGCCCTTATACGACTACGCATATTTATCAAAATTTGTTCACCGATTTTTTCAGCCTCTAAAGGATTCTCGATAAAATATACTTCGAGCTGATGTCGAAGAAAATCGGTCATAGCTTCTTGAATAAATTTATTATTAATAGCTTTTTTAGTTTGATTTTCGTAAGATGTCTGAGTGGACAAAGAAGAAATAACAAGTACCAAACAGTCCTCTACATCTTGAAAATTAATTTTATTATCACTTTTTATATATTTGTTGTTTTGCTTTAAATAGGCATCAATTTGCGATACAAAAGCACTTCTAACTGCCTTTTCCGGTGCTCCGCCGTATTCAAGCCAACTTGAATTATGGTAATATTCTTTTAATTGCTTTTTATTTGAAAAACACAGAGCTGCATTTATCTTTACTTTATAGTCAGGCTTGTCCTCTCTATCTCTACCAACTCTTTCTGTTTGCCAAAACTGTATTGATGAGAAAGAATTATCCTCAATATATTCCTTAACATAGTCTGTAATTCCATCTTCATACATATACTCGTATGTTTCAAACTTTCCATCTACTTCGTTCTTAAGTATAAACTTAACGCCGGCATTAACTATTGACTGCCTTTTTATTGTCTCTTGAAAATACTCAAGAGGTATGTTTATATCTGTAAAAACGTCGGTATCCGGTCTCCATTTTATTACAGAGCCTGTGTCCTTGCCCTTATAAGGTTCTTTTGTCAGCTTGGAAGATGGCTCTCCTTTTTCAAAATGTACTGTATATTTATATCCATCTCTTTTTACTATGGCATCCATATATTCAGATGAATATTGTGTTGCACAAAGACCGAGTCCGTTAAGTCCAAGCGAAAACTCATAGCTACCGCCGGTATTTGTATTATATTTTCCTCCGGCATACATTTCACAAAAAACGAGTTCCCAGTTAAAACGCTGTTCTCTCTCATTAAAGTCCATTGGAATTCCACGACCAAAGTCCTGAATTTCAATGGATTTATCTTCATATCTAATAACTACTACTTTATCTCCGAAGCCTTCTCTTGCCTCATCTATTGCATTTGATAATATTTCAAATATAGAGTGCTGACAACCCTCAAGACCATCAGAGCCAAAAATTACAGCAGGACGTTTTCTAACTCTCTCTGCACCCTTTAACTGTGATATGTTATCATTGCTATAGCTTGATTTTCTGGGCATATTTTCCTCCAAAATAAAAATAAAATCTTATAGGTTACATATACAAAATAATCCATTTTACTAAGTATACTTTACACTATATCTTGAGGTTATGTCAAGTGAATATACATATCACCTACGTATTTACGTTGAATTTTGACATTTGACATACAACATTTTGAGTAAAAAAGCTGTCGTATTGTACGACAGCTTTTCATTGTATAAAACATTATTTTAATTGGTCTACTATATCTATTCCACCACATAGGGTAAAATATTTAATTGTAAAAATTGGAAGTCCATCTGCAACAAACTGTGTAACTTTATTGTCGCAACCTCCAAGCAAAGCAACACCGGTAATCTCAACATTAAATCCTTTTGGAGGAACAATATCAATACCACCAAAAATTGCATTTGCATAAAATGTAACATTGCCTTTAGGAAGAGCATTTGAAAGGTCTAACTCAATGCCGCCAAAAATTGCTGTGGCATCTCCGCCACTCAAGCTCTGGCAAACACTTTTACTCTGATTTAATCCGAAAGCCGCAAAAAAAGACGGCTTTTCAGAGTTGCTTTCCGATGCCCTTTTATTAAAATTTGAATCAATATTACCTTCAATCACCTGACTGTTTTTTGGTGATTTTTTCTTTTTTATTTCGCTATAAATCAATCCTACTCCTAACGCAATAAGAGCAATAGAAATGGTTAATCCATTAAGCATTTTGGATGGAATCCATTTTTGTTCACTGATAAGCAACCATATTCCAAAAAGTAAAAAAGCAGAATTGGCATAATTTATTCTTGATGACAACATACTTCCGATAGCCGGAATTATTATTATTAATGTCCACCAACCTTCAAAGCTTCCCATACTCCAAAGGTCAAATACATCACCAAGATAGATTACTCCAAAAGTAATTGCTACAAATCCAAATAGAATTTTTGTTGCATTCTTCATACAATCATCCCCTTCTCAAATGTAATAAAGAATAACATAGAATTTTTAATCTTTATCATTTGTGTCCTTATCGTCTTTATCATCCTCTTTGATATGATTTTTCTTAATCGTATCAATTTCAGAATTATTTACAGACTTAGAACTAAAATCTCGAGTAGCCTTTAACAATTCATAAAGTTCATATATTTCATCGTTTTCGGTTAGCTCAACATCTTCATCATTTAATTCATCATCGCTAATTGCATCTACCATATTTTCAACATTAACATCTGAAGTTGCATTCGATTCATCAGAGTCAAATGCATCGGCTAAGTTTTCCACTTTAGTTTCGCCGGTTGCAAGACGTCTTTCATCATATCCACCTGCTGCGGCTGCAAAAAAAGCATCTAAAGCAGGCTCTTTGAGTTCGTCTGCTACTTCAAGAAAAGGATTATCAAACTCACTGTCATTATTACGATTATCCTTATTGTCATCATTTACATCGTTTTCAGAAACTTTATCTTCTGTATTCTCAGATTTATCAGCATCATCACTTTTGGTTTCTGCATCTAATGAGCTATTATCTTCTGAAGTTACATCTGATTTTTCAGTAGTATTCTCAAAGTTGTCTTTTAAAAGCTCAGATTCTTTGATAACTGTACTATTATCATCTAAATCCTGATTTGCATTAATTTGCTTTTCAACACTTGCAATAACTTCATCTTCATTGACAACTTCTTCAAAAAACTCAGTTTCTTCAAGCTTTTTAACCTGCACATCTGCTTTTACGGTAGACTTATTATCATCTGTGCTGTTTTTTTCACTTTCAACTGTAATTTCATTATCTGATTCAAAAGTCAAATCTTTTTTTTTAGATTCATCATCAATTAATGAGGAGTTTGTATCACTATCAGTTGAATA
>CAYMZO010000118.1:0-4320 GCA_964394885.1 uncultured Eubacteriales bacterium
AAAATACGAATAAACCTTGCTAAAAAAGTAAGCAAAGTAAAAGTAAGAATATTCTCTTGCGGAATTAATGACGTTAATCATAAATTGCAACTCCCTAAAATGTTATGGAAATAATACCACATTATTATAATATTGTAAAGAAAAATTTTCAACACAACAGGTGAAAATAAATCACTGTTTCATAACAACAAGTCTAAAAGGGTGTAAAATTTTCGAAAAAGAAAGAAAAGGAGCTATTAAAATGCATAGTAATAGGGGCAAATTATTAAGCATTGTTTTTTCAATCGTTTTTGTTTTTGTGTTATCATTAAATTCTTTTGCGGCAGGAACAATTGATAGTGTAACTGTTGATGGACAGGCAGGTCCAGGAGAATGGGGAAAAAGTAATGAAATCAAGTTGGCAGGTGAAGGAGATATTGCCGGGGTGCAACTTGCATCTACTTATGTTTTAAAGGACATAAACACTTCTCAGATAGGATTTGGATTTCGAATAACAGAAACCACAGACTTCAACAATGTCAGTTCTGTAAAAATTGTTTTTGATGATAATTATACTTTACAAATCTATTCTAATGGGAATAAAAAAGAAAATATTAATTATGAAACTAAAATTGCTACATATACGGCTAATACAATACAGTATATGATTGAAACTATAATTACATATCCTAATTTAAGCGATAGTACAAAAATTTTGGTCTCAATTATTACGTCCGACGGAAATGAAAGTGCTCCGTATTTATTAAATTTGGACAATATGAGTGCTTCGGAATATAAACCAACAACAAAACCACAACCAAGCGAACCACCAACATCCAAAGAAGAAACTACCGATTCGTCAACGACAAATGGAAGTTCGACAACTAAAAAACAAACAACGACAAATGGAACTTCGACAACCAAAGGACAGCCAGAAGAAAAAGATATTTCATCAACCAAAGGACAGTCAACAACAAAATCATCTAAATCATCCGTAGGTTCATCAAAAAAGACACATATATCCGCAACGGCAAAATCATTTAGAACAACCTCTGATAATGCTCAAACAGTAAATTCTGATACTACGGGAATAGATGACCAGAGTGTTCCGCTTAAAGACCTGGCAAATGTTCAAGAAACTAATAATGTAAGTAAAAGCAATGGCAAAAAGATAGCTGTTATATGTGTGGCAGTAGGCTTAATTGTTGTTGCAGCAGCCCTTCCTGTGATTAAAAATATTAAAGATAAAAAAGACAAAAAGGATAAGGCTGAAAACGACTGATATAATTTTATGAATAAAGGGTGTCAATGAGATTTCATTGATGCCCTTTTATAATATGATTATAAATAAAAAACCACCGAATTTAACGGTGGTTTTTGGTTGTATCAATATTATTGATGAAAAAGCTTTTGGGTTTGATATTCAGGTTCACAAGTCATATTAACTCCGATTCTTTTAAATACAGAATCGTCAACCTGCGAAAGAATTACGCTTGAATGTGCTTCGCAACCTCTTAGATTTTGAAGTTGTTTAATTGCAAGTTCCGCATTTTTATCGGTTGCAGCAGCTATCGAAAGTGCCACAAGAACCTCGTCTGTATGAAGTCTTGGATTTTTGTTTCCAAGGTGTTGGGTTTTAAGCTTTTGTATTGGCTCAATAACGATAGGAGGAATAAGATGAATTTCATCAGGAATATCTGCAAGAACCTTAAGTGCGTTTAAAATCATTGCAGAGGAAGCACCGAGAAGAGAAGAGGTCTTTCCTGTAACTATTCTTCCGTCGTGAAGCATAATTGCAGTTGACGGAGAGTCTGTCTGCTGTGCTTTTTCACAACAAGCAGCGACAACAGGTCTGTTTTCAATGGTTACGCCTGCCTTTTTCATAAGAAGCTGTAACTTATAAATTACGTCTGGGTCAACAAGACCTTTTCTGTGCTCGCAAAGTGCATTATAATATCTTCTTAGAATCTCCTGACGTGATGCTTCACAACATATATCGTCGTCGATTATGCATTTACCTGCCATATTTACGCCCATATCTGTTGGCGATTTATAAGGGGATTCACCCCAAATTCTTTCAAACATTGCATTTACAACAGGGAAAATTTCAACATCTCTATTGTAGTTTACAGTAGTTTGACCGTAAGCATCAAGATGAAATGGGTCAATCATATTGATGTCGTTTAAATCTGCGGTTGCAGCTTCATAGGCAAGGTTAACAGGGTGCTTAAGAGGAAGATTCCAAATAGGGAATGTTTCAAATTTTGCATATCCTGCTTTGACTCCACGCTTGTGTTCGTGGTATAACTGAGAAAGACAGGTTGCCATCTTTCCACTTCCGGGTCCCGGAGCTGTAATAACTACAACTGAACGAGATGTTTCGATATATTCGTTTTTACCATATCCGTCATCACTTACAATGTGAGAAACATTTGAAGGGTATCCTTCAATTGGATAGTGTCTGTAAACTTTTATTCCTAAATTTTGCAATCTCTTTTGGAAAACATCGGCGGCAGGTTGAGAGCGATATTGGGTAATTACAACGCTTCCAACATAAAGACCAATGCCTTCAAAGGCATCTATAAGCCTTAAAACGTCAAGGTCGTAAGTGATTCCGAGGTCTCCTCTTACCTTATTCTTTTCAATATCCGAAGCATTGATTGCAATAATAATCTCAGCTTTATCTTTCAATTCCAAGAGCATTGTTACTTTGCTGTCGGGCTTGAAACCGGGCAATACTCGAGACGCATGGTAATCGTCAAAAAGTTTTCCTCCGAATTCAAGGTATAGTTTTCCGCCAAACTTGTCCACACGTTCAAGGATAAGTTGGGACTGCATTTTTAAATATCTCTCATTATCAAATCCGATAGCTTTCACAAAAATCCCTCCATAAAAAAACTAAATTTTATTATATCAAAATCAGATATTCGATGCAACAATAAATAGTAGACGAAATAACAAATAAGTTTTTGTAACTTTTTGTTCAAATAAGCAAGAATTAGAAAAGGGTGAACGTATGGCAAATTGGAATCCGTGGCACGGTTGCAAAAAATACAGCGAGGGCTGCGAAAACTGTTACGTTTATCGTACAGACCAAATGCACGGGAAAGATGCGTCAAAGGTATATAAAACTCAAAATTTTAATGCACCTGTTTTAAAAAATAGAAATGGAAAATATAAAATTAAGTCCGGAGAGTTTGTATATACCTGCTTTACTTCCGATTTCTTTTTAGATGAAGCCGATGATTGGAGACAAGAGGCGTGGGATATGATTCGGCAACGGCAGGACTTGAAATTTTTATTTATAACAAAACGCATTAATAGATTTTATGATTGTATTCCGAATGACTGGGGATTAGGATATGACAATGTGCAAATTTGTTGCACGGTAGAAAATCAAAGCAGGGCAGATGAAAGGTTGCCATTTTTCTTAGAATTGCCTATAAAACATAAAACAATTATCTGCGAACCTATTTTAACAGAAATAGATTTGTCTGAATATCTCAGCAATAAAGTGGAACAGGTGGTTGTTGGTGGTGAGTCAGGTCAGCAGGCAAGAGTCTGCAAATATGATTGGATAGTAAAAATTCAAAGACAGTGTATTGAAAAAGATATTCCTTTTTGGTTTAAGCAAACAGGTGCAAAGTTTATAAAAGATAATAGGCTATATGCTATTGAACGAAAGTATCAGCACTCCCAAGCATTTAAGTCGGGACTAAACTATAAGGTGAAAAATATAAAATAGATTTAAACAGATTTAAAAAAGCACTTCAATAATTCTATCTTTTACTTTTAAAACATTATTTATAAGTATAGAGTAATTTTTATGTAAGGTTGCGGTTGATAAATTTAGCTCTTTGTGATTAACAGAAAACAGGCACACTGAATTTTACGGTGTGCCTGTTGTTTAATACCTATAAATATTTAAAAATTATTTTTTCTCAACGGTAATAAGAGAGTCGTTCTTAGATATGTCTGCAAGCCTTGCGTGAACAACAAATCTTTCATTGTCTGCTCGTGAAGTACACGTTGAAAGGGTTATAACTTTGTCAGATGCTGTTGGCTTAACGTTTGTGTCAATTACAGATAATTTAACGATTTCATTTAAAAATGACTGATAATCTGAATCGTTCGTATAATTAAATGTATAGGTTACAGAGTCTGTCGTAGTTGTATATGCAGAAAATATTTGATAGGTGTAAGTTTGGTCTTCATAAATTATTTTAATTGTTGGATGTTCATTAAAATAATCTATATTCTTGTATTTCTTTAATGAGCCAAACATTGAACCGTTTTTGGTGTTGTGTCCGTAAATAAAAGAATATCTGTCAGTAAGCTCGG
>CAYMZO010000119.1:0-4317 GCA_964394885.1 uncultured Eubacteriales bacterium
ACTTGTTCATTTTAACATCTCCATTTTTAGAAATACTTTTAGTCTCTTTTAATATCGGGTAAAAAATTTAAGTTTAAAAAATGGTTTTTACAAGTCTTTGTTGCTATAATAACCGTATTGTTGTTTTATTTGTGCTTTATATTTGCAAATAACGCAAAGGTAAGCGACACTTTAAGCCCTGAAACAAGCCCTGCATATACCACTGCTAAAAATTCAGCAGTAAGCACAAGTATTCAATCAAACGATAATACATAATGCGTTTTTAAAATTGCTATAAATAAGTATTAGTAAAAAAGCGGTGAGTTTTTTCTCACCGCTTTTTAATAGCTAAAGCTAAAATCAATTATTAAATTTTTACGGATAACTTACAAATTAATGATTTAAGAGCTTATATATTTTTTAAAGCTCAATCATTTATTTGTTATATAAAACCTTATTTCATTATTTCATCTTAAAAAATCAAACTCAGCCGATTTTATCTGTTCCCATATATGGAACAAGGACTTCCGGAATTGTTACAGTTCCGTCCTCGTTCTGATAATTTTCAAGAATAGCCGCAGTTGTTCTGCCGATTGCAACGCCCGAACCGTTAAGAGTATGGACAAGCTGTGCCTTTTCTTTTTGGTCGTTTTTAAATCTGATAGCAGCTCTTCTTGCCTGAAAATCCTCAAAGTTTGAGCAAGAAGAAATCTCTACATATCTGTTATATGAAGGCATCCAAACCTCGATGTCATAGGTTTTTGCTGAAGAGAAGCCAATATCTCCTGTGCTAAGTGCTACCACTCTGTACGGAAGTCCGAGAAGCTTTAAAACTCTCTCTGCATCGTTTGTAAGCTTTTCAAGCTCTTCGTATGAGTCCTCGGGCTTTACAAATTTAACAAGCTCAACCTTGTTAAACTGGTGCTGACGAATAAGACCTCTTGTATCTCTTCCTGCACTTCCTGCCTCAGCTCTGAAGCAAGCTGAATATGCACAATATTTAATAGGCAAATTTTTGCCGTCCAAAATTTCATCTCTGTACATATTTGTTACAGGCACTTCTGCTGTTGGAATAAGGAAATAGTCCTCGGTTGTTTTAAAAGCATCCTCCTCAAACTTAGGAAGCTGACCTGTACCTGTCATTGATGCTCTGTTTACAAGAAACGGAGGCAAAACTTCGGTATAACCGTTTTCGGTGTGGGTGTTAAGATAAAAGTTTATGATAGCTCTTTCAAGCCTTGCACCAAGCCCTTTGTAAAATGTAAAACGAGTGCCTGTTACCTTTGCAGCAGTTTCAGGGTCAAGTATCCCAAGGTCATTGCCCAAATCCCAGTGTGCCTTTGGTTCAAAGTCAAACTTTCTCGGCTCGCCGACTTTTCTTACTTCAACATTTTCACTGTCGTCCTTGCCAACAGGAACACTTTCGTGTGGAATGTTTGGAAACTCGTACATTATTTTCTTTTGTCTTTGCTCAAGTTCAGACAATTTTTCGTCATTCTTCTTTATTGTATCTTTAATCTCAGACATCTTTGCAAAAATTGCAGAGACATCTCCGCCCTCTTTTTTAAGCTTTGGAATTTCTCTGCTTGCATCGTTCTGTTCCTTACGCAAAGCATCAGAGGTTGTCATAATAGCTCTTCTCTGTTCGTCTATTTCAAGCACTTCGTCAACAAGTGCATCCATATCCTTGTTCCTTGTACGCATAGCGTCCTTAACCTTTTGAGGATTTTCTCTTACTGCCTTTATATCAAGCATTTGTTACACTCCATTTCCATTCTTTTGCATTTTAACTTTTTTCATTTTTATATTTTTACGCTTTTCTGATTTTTACTTTTTATCTTTTATTTTTTGATTTTTTGAAAAGCAAAATTTATTCTGCATCAAGCTGTTTTGCAAGCTGTGCCAAATCATCTTTTCCAAAAAATTCAAACTCAATTGTTCCCCTTGAGCCTTTTCCGACATATACTTTAACTTTTCTTCCGAGGGTTTCGGCAAGAGCCAATTCAACCTCATCAAAAAAAGTGTCTCTCTTTTTAAGACGCTTTTCAGCTTTTTGTGCATCCGCTTTGTCGGCTGACTTTGCAAGCCTTTCAACTTCACGAACAGACAAGTCATTTGCAACAATATCGGTTGCCATCTGTATCATCTGGTCATTATCTGTAAACGAAAGCAATGCCCTTGCGTGTCCTGCCGAAAGCTTTCCGTCTCTTGCAAGGGTTCTTACAGAGTCCGGAAGATTTAAAAGTCTTAATGAATTTGCAATTGCAGGACGTGAACGACCAACTCTTGCCGCTGCGTCCTCCTGGGTAAGACCATATCTGTCAATAAGCAGCTTTAGTCCCTCTGCCTCTTCAATCGGATTTAAGTCCTCTCTTTGCAAATTTTCGACAAGTGCAATTTCCATTGCCTGCTCATCGGTCATTTCCTTTATAACAACAGGAACTTCAGTAAGACCTGCAAGCCTTGAAGCTCTCCAACGACGCTCACCTGCAACAAGCTGATAAGAGCCGTCTGTCATTGGACGTACAAGCAACGGCTGCAAAACTCCGTTCCTTTCAATGCTGTCTGCAAGCTCTGTAAGAGCCTTTTCATCAAAAGTTTTTCTTGGCTGCTCTTTATTTGGTTCAATGTCTGTAAGCCTTAGCTTTACAGCACTTACAGAGCTAATCTCCTCAACGGAATTTTCTGTAAAAAGAGCGTCAAGCCCTTTTCCTAAGCCACCTCTTTTAGCCATTATCCTCACCCCTCATCACTTGTTTTGTTTTATAAATTCTTTTGCAAGGTCATCATAAGCCGCACTGCCCTTTGAACCTCTGTCATAATACATTACAGGTTGTCCGAAGCTTGGTGCCTCTGAAAGCCTTACGTTCCTCGGAACAACAGTTTTAAACACCTTGTTCGGAAAGAATTTTTTAACCTCTTCAACGACTTGTTGTGTAAGATTGAGCCTTCCGTCATACATAGTAAGTATTACACCCTCAAGCTCTATATGTGAATTATATAATCTTTTAACCTGCCTTACAGTTGACATAAGCTGTGAAAGACCTTCCAATGCATAGTATTCACACTGAATAGGCACCATAATCGTATCTGAACAACAAAGTGCATTAAGAGTAATAAGTCCCAGCGACGGTGGGCAATCTAAAAATATAAAATCATATTCTTCTTTCACCTGTGCAAGTGCAATTTTAAGCTTGGTCTCTCTTTTTTCAAGCTCAACAAGCTCAAGCTCAGCACCGGCAAGATTCATATTGGCAGGAAGAATGTCAACATTTTTAAACTGACTATGCTTAATAACTTCTTTTGCCTTTTTATCGTTAATAAGAATATCGTAAGCAGACAATTCAAGCTGTCTTTTTTCAACTCCCATACCACTTGTTGCATTTCCCTGGGGGTCAATATCAACCAAAAGCACTTTTTTACCTTTTGCTCCGACTGCGGCAGAAAGGTTAACAGCGGTTGTAGTTTTGCCTACTCCACCCTTCTGGTTAACGATAGCAATTGTTTTTCCCATTATAACAATCCCTTCTGACGAATGTTTATATTAAACAAATATATGTAAAAACATAAGATAAATAATATTGTACCATACTTTATTTATATTTTAAAGCCCTTTTTACCTCTGTTTCACGTGAAACAAAGGTAATATTTTTCCAATTTGACAACATTATATTTAATGTATTATAATCAGTTTATGCTATTAAATATTGTGCTTAAATGTACGTTTTATTGCAAATATGTATGTGGAGAGAAATATATGGATTCTTATAACATTTTTATGCTGATTTTGCCTGCCATACTGCTATGGATTATCTGGCTTATCTGGACAGTTTTCTTTTCAAAAAAAGAAAAGACCGCAAGGCATATTGCTTTTCAAACTATGACCTATGCCTATATTGTTTTTGTTCTCTGCTTTTTAATATTTCCAATCCATCCCGACGAGATGTCGTCCATACCAATTTTTAATCTTGTGCCGTTTAAAACAATCGCCAATCAAATCACTTCCGGTCCAACTCCCGACATTATAAAGAGTATTGCACAAAATATAATCATCTTCATACCGTTCGGATTTTTAATTTCATTTTTATTTAAGAAGAAGGCTTTCTTAAAATGTACTCTAAGCTCATTAATATTTTCTGTAATTATTGAGTTGACACAATTTTCTATTGGCAAATTGCTTCTTCAAGCACCTTATGCAAGCGTAGACATTGATGATTGCATTTTAAATATTTTGGGTGCAATAATAGGATATTTAATTTTCTTGGCAATTCCTAATTCCCTAAAAGGTGATAAACATTATTATAGTAATAAAGAAAAAATCATGGTTTACAGACCAGA
>CAYMZO010000120.1:0-4314 GCA_964394885.1 uncultured Eubacteriales bacterium
TGATGACTCTTTTCATATGTTCTATCTTCCCGACGAAGAAACTTATAATAAAATTATGTTAAAACTGGGTATTTAATATGGATAATTCAATTACTGTTAATATTGCTGATATGAAAATCGCTAAAGGTCAGGAAACGTTAGTTACATACGCTCTTGGCTCTTGTATAGGCATATGTCTTTATGACCCGATTAAAAAAATTGGTGCTTTAGGGCATATAATGCTTCCGATTTCTCATACTGAAGAAGACGAAAAACTTAAAAGAAACCGATTTGCAAACACTTGTGTGCCTGATATGGTTGAGTCCTTAGTAAAAAGCGGATGCAACAGAAGAACTATAATTGCAAAAATTGCCGGCGGTGCAACTATGTTTAAAATGGTTAATTCACGAAACAGCAGTCCAACTAATTCAGGGTTAAATAACATTGGCAATCAAAACATATTGGCTGTAAAAGATGCCTTGAAGAAGTTTCGTATTAATATTGTTTCTGAGGATATCGGTGCAGACTATGCACGAACCGTTTTCTTTGATACTGCTACCGGTAAGGTAACAATTAAATCTTGTAGTAAACCTATTAATATTATCTGAATGAAAAGTTTTTAAGCTTAGTACAATAATTGTACTAAGCTTTTCTTAACTGAGCTTTAAATTTACACAAATATTATTATGCCTAAAAAGATTTGCAATCTAATATGACTTCTTTTTCATTTACAATTCTTCTTATGGTTTATATTGACAAAATAAGGTATAATATAATATTATTGAGTGTCGTTAAAATGAGAGGAAGATCTTATGTTTGTAGATATAGCTAAAGTTAAAATAAAAGCCGGCGACGGTGGTAATGGAGCAGTATCATTTCACCGTGAAAAATATGTTGCCTCCGGAGGTCCGGATGGTGGAGACGGAGGAAAAGGCGGAGATATTGTCTTTGTTGTAGACAATAATCTCGCTACTCTTGCCGATTTTAGATATAAGCGTAAATATGCTGCTCAAGGCGGTAAAAACGGTGAAGCCGGAAGACGTAACGGAAGAAAAGCCGAAGATTTAATAATTAAAGTCCCGAGAGGTACAATAATCAGAGAAGTTGAAAGCGGAACTGTTATGGCTGATATGTCTGATAACGACCGTTTTATTGCTGCTAAGGGTGGTAAAGGTGGCTGGGGAAACAGTCATTTTGCAACCCCGACAAGACAAACTCCGAGATTTGCAAAGGGCGGTATGCCCGGAGAAGAATGGGAAGTATCTCTTGAGCTTAAGCTTTTAGCCGATGTAGGATTGCTCGGGTTTCCAAATGTAGGAAAGTCCACATTGGTATCTGTTGTAAGCGAAGCAAAACCAATTATAGGCAACTATCATTTTACAACAATAACTCCTGTGTTGGGTGTTGTTTCAATGGGTGAAGGAAACTCTTTCGTTATGGCTGATATTCCCGGACTTATCGAAGGTGCAAGTCAAGGCATTGGACTTGGACACGAATTTTTACGTCATGTTGAACGTTGCAGAATGCTTGTTCATATTATTGACGTTGCAGGCAGTGAAGGCAGAAATCCTATTGAAGATTTTGAGGCAATAAACAAAGAGCTTGAGCAGTTTGACCCAGAGCTTTCAAAGCTTCCTCAAATTGTTGCGGGTAATAAAATTGACCTTGCAACAGATGAGCAACTTGCCGAGTTTGAAACATATATTAAAGAGCGTGGATATGAATATTATCCTATTATTGCTCCGATTGCAGAAGGCACAAAAGAGCTTGTTAATGCCATTTGGAAAAAGCTTTCAACCCTTCCTCCTATCAAGCGTTATGAATCTCAGGAAATTCCGCTTGATTTTCTTGAGAAAAAACAAAACAACGGATTTACAATTACTGTTAATGACGGAATATATACTGTTGAAGCCGAGTGGCTTTTAAAGATTTTATATCAAATTGATTATGATGATTATGAGTCTTTGCAATACCTCCAGAGAGTTCTGCAATCAAGTGGAATTTTTGAGGAACTCGTTGAAAAAGGAATTCAAGAGGGAGATACAGTAAGCATCTACGACATTGAATTTGACTATGTTCCATAACAATATTATTTTTAATTTCTGAAAATTAAGGAGAATTATTTTTGGATAAATTTCTTGACTTTGATTGTAATCCCAATCAATTAAGCCCATTAACTCTTGCATTTATCGGCGACTGCGTTTATGAGCTTTTTGTGCGTGAAAAAATTGTTTGTGAAGCAAACAGACCAACCAACAAACTCAACACGGTTAAACGTGATTGGGTAAATGCTTCTTTTCAAGCTAAAAGTGTCAAGAAAATTCTTGACACTCTGTCGGAAGAGGAGTCAGATGTTTTTAAACGTGGACGTAATGCTCACACAAAAAACACTCCTAAAAATATGACTCAATCCGATTATCACTATGCAACAGGGCTTGAAGCACTTTTCGGATATCTTTATCTCTGTGGCAATATTGACAGGCTTAGAGAATTATTTTACATAATTATTCAAAACGGAGATGAATAGAGTTGAACAATAAAAATTCTAAGCATTCTAAATTAATTAATACCCTGCTTGACATTTTGGTTTGCGGGCTTGGATGCTGTTCCTTTGCCCTGTCTGTAAATGCGTTTACTGCTCCAAATCAAATTGCACCCGGTGGATTTACCGGTATTGGAACTATTCTTAATTATCTCTTTCAAATACCGATAGGTGTTGTAATTTTGGTTTTGAATATTCCTCTAATGTTTTTTGCCTGGAAAATACTCGGAAAGAAATTTATTATTAAAACTATTTTTGTTACAATTGCAATGTCTGTAATTATTGACGTTTTTTCAACATTTGTCCCTGCTTATCAGGGTGATAAAATACTCGCTTCTCTTTTCGGTGGAGTTCTTGAAGGAGTAGGTCTTGCACTTATATTTATAAGAGGTGCAACCTCGGGCGGTACTGATATTCTTGCCAAGCTTATAAGGCTAAAATGGCCTCATATCTCTATGGGTCAGATTATCCTTATCGGAGATGTTATTGTTGTTACTGCATCAAGCTTTGTTTATAAAAGTCTTGAAAGTGCACTTTATGCTATAATTGTTATCTTCGTTTGCTCCCGTGTTATTGACTTTATCCTTTATGGTACAGGACACGGAAAAATGGTGCTTGTGTTTACCGACCACGCAAGTGAAATTTCCTCTGCGATAACTTCCGAAATTCACAGAGGTATTTCAATTGTAGACGTCAAGGGTGGTTACACCGGTGAGCAAAGAAATATGCTTATTTGTGCAGTTAGAAGCAATGAAGTTGCACGACTTACGAAAATCGTTAAAAGCTTTGATGAAAAACCTTTTGTTCTTGTCTCTGAGGTTGGTGAAATCCTCGGTCAAGGATTTAAAATGGATGAAACTTAACCTGACTTGTAAAATTGCAAGTATTATGTTATATTAGACGTTGAGATTTTTTGGGAGGTTTATTTATGTCAGGACATTCAAAATGGAGTACCATTAAACGCAAAAAAGAAAAAACCGACAGCCAACGTGCTAAGATTTTTACAAAAATCGGACGTGAGATTGCTGTTGCTGTTAAATCAGGTGGACCTGACCCCACTGTCAACTCAAAACTTAAGGACGTTATTGCTAAAGCTAAGAGCAACAATGTGCCTAATGATAATATTGACCGTATTATTAAAAAAGCTGCCGGTGAAGGTTCTGCTGATAACTATGAAGAAATTGTCTATGAGGGATATGGACCTTGCGGCGTTGCCGTAATTGTTGAAGCCCTTACAGATAACCGTAACCGTACTGCCGGTGAAGTTAGACATTACTTTGACAAATTCGGTGGAAATATGGGACAAAGCGGATGCGTTTCCTTTATGTTTAACCGTTATGGTATCATTCTTATTGAAAGAGATGGCATCGACGAGGACAAATTGATGGAAGATGCTTTAGAAGCAGGTGCTGTTGATTTTCTTACAGATGAAGAGGAAGTTTTTGAAATTCGCACTGAGCCAAACGACCTTGGTGGCATAAGAGATGACCTTGAAGAAAAAGGTTATAAATTTATATCATCAGAGGTTGAATATGTACCATCTACATACACAGCCCTTACAAACGAAGATGACATCAAAAATATGAGCAGAATGCTTGAAATGTTTGAAGACAACGATGATGTTCAGGGAGTTTGGCATAACTGGGAAAATGCAGACGAATACATTTAACAACACGTTTTAATATAATTATAAATATTAAAATTAATTTAAGAATGGCTTTTTGCCATTCTTTTTTTTAACTCCACACATCATACCCTATACATCAAACTTCATACATCAAACTCAACACATC
>CAYMZO010000121.1:0-4186 GCA_964394885.1 uncultured Eubacteriales bacterium
GTTGAAATAACAACTGCTTTTCTATTTTTTATGATTGCCTGTTTTTGGTTTCTAAAAAACCTTGCATTATAGTAGGGCTGAAACCTGTCAAAAATTGATTTTAGCGGAGATGGATATGAATAATTATATATGGGCGTTGCAATTACTATTAAATCGCAGGTTTCAAAATCGTTATAGAACTCATTCAAATCATCAAACGTACAATTCTTATTTTCCTTGCAAAATCCACAATCTATACAGGGCTTTGCATCAAGCTCATAAGCAGAATAAAAAGCTATTTGGGCATTTTGCGGACACTGCGATAAAAAAGCATCAAGTAGCTTTTTGGTGTTTCCATCCTTCTTTGGTGAAGAATAAACAACAAGAATTTTTAAATTATTGTTAAAACTCGTGTTCACAGTATGAGCAGACAAGTTGACCATCCTCCCCGTTTGTAAAGAGATTTGGCAAATAATCTTCTGTTGACGTTATACAGCGTGGGTTTTTACAATGTTCGATATGCGTGCTTATCATCTTTTCCGGCAAACTGTCTTTACCCTTTTCAAGCATTTTTATAATCAATGCCATTCTTGCGTACATTCCGTATTCTGCCTGCTCAAAATATTTAGCTCTTGGGTCATCGTCTACATCAACTGTTATCTCATCAACTCTTGGCAATGGATGAAGTATCTTTAAATCTTCCTTTGCTTTGGAAAGCTTTTGAGTGTCGAGAACATATACTCCCTTTTGGGACTCATATTCTTCCTGTGAAGCAAATCTCTCACGTTGAATTCTTGTCATATACAATACATCAAGCTCCGATATGCTTTCCTCAAGGCTATTTGAAAACGAATATTCACATCCGCTTTTTTCAAGAACGTCCAGCACATATCCGGGCGCCTGAAGTTGGGGAGTTGAAATAAGAACAAATTTATTCCCCTCATACTTTGACAAAGTCTTTATTAATGAATGCACTGTTCGTCCATTTTTTATATCTCCGCAAAGACCAACCGTCAAATTATCAAGACGTCCCTTTTCATACCATAAGGTTACAACGTCGGTCAAGGTCTGTGTAGGGTGCAAATGTCCTCCGTCTCCTGCGTTTATAACCGGAACTTTTGAAAACATAGAGGCTGCAAATGCACTTCCTTCAAAAGGATTTCTGATAACTATGACATCAGTATAATTACTCATTACCCTTATTGTGTCTTTTAAATTTTCACCCTTTGCAACGGATGAATTAACAGGATTGTCAAAGCCTATTGCCTTGCCTCCGAGTCTCATCATTGCAGTTTGAAAAGACATTTGGGTTCTTGTAGACGGTTCATAAAATAATGTTGCCATTATATCCCCGTGGCAAAAGTCCATATATTCCTTAGGGTTTTCTTTTATCTTTCCTGCCAGAAGAATTATTTCGTCAAGTTCTTCTTTAGAAAGATCTTTAAGGTCAATCAAATCATTTATCTTCACAATTATCCCCCTATTATAGACATCTTTTTCTTTAACATTCTATCAGTATCAACATAAAATTACAATAACCAATCATAATATATTTACTATTTTAAGCTATAACTTTCTTATAGTTTTCCTTGAATTGAACGTTTATTTTTGATATACTATAATTTATTATTTTATACCTGCCGGAGGTGAGTTAACTATGCCAATTAAAGTTGATAATCAACTGCCTGCTCGACATAGTCTTGAACTTGAAAGCATATTTGTAATGTCTGAAACAAGGGCTAAGTGTCAGGACATTCGACCGCTTAAAATAGTTATACTTAACCTTATGCCTACAAAAATCGAAACCGAAACTCAACTTTTAAGATTACTTAGTAATTCACCTATACAAATTGAAGTTGAGCTTTTGCAAACCGTTACTCATAAATGTAAAAACACTTCTGCTGAGCATATGCTAAAGTTTTATAATACTCTTAGCGATATTCAGGATGAAAAATTTGACGGAATGGTTGTTACCGGTGCTCCTGTTGAACTTCTTGATTTTGAAGAAGTTGACTATTGGAACGAGCTTTGTGATATTTTTGAATGGGCAAAGAAAAATGTTTATTCAACTATGTATATTTGTTGGGGTGCACAGGCAGGTCTTTATTATCATTACGGAATACCAAAGCACGAGCTTGATGAAAAAATGTTTGGAATATTTCCACATAAATGTCTTGATATTTATCACCCACTGCTTCGTGGACTTGATGACGTTTTTTATGTCCCACATTCAAGGCACACTACTGTACTTAAGGAAGATATTGAAAAAATACAAAATTTGCAAATTTTGTCGATATCGGATATTTCAGGTGTGCATATTGTTGCCGATAAGGCCTGCAAAAACTTTTTTGTTACAGGACATTCTGAATATGACAGAACAACCCTTGCAAATGAGTATTTCAGAGATATAAACAAAGGCTTAAAGATAGATGTTCCTTTTAACTATTTCCCCGGAAATGACCCGCAAAAAACACCGCCGATGATTTGGCGTTCATCTGCGAACATCATATTTTCAAATTGGCTCAACTACTTTGTTTATCAGCGTACACCATACGATCTTGAAAAGTTATAATAATATAAAATCAGACAAATTTCTTATTAGCAGGCATTGTGAATAATGTCTGCTTTTTTCCTTGTATTTTTAGCAACGTTCTATTTCATTCTAATAACCCGTTTAATTATGTTTATGTAATTAGCTCTAAATATTATTGTAAATATTTTAAGGACGCAGACAAAACTGTCTGCGTCCTTTTACTGTTAAGTAAATATAAATTTTTTATACACGATCAATGACATTTTTATTCTGCTTAATTTCTACTACGAGAACAAGTGAAGCTATTGCTTCTAAGATAGCTGCAACCATTTGTAATTTAAATGCAGTATATCCGTTCATTCCGCCGTAAATGTTAGCAATAATTGCAATTACAAGAGTTATGACAGTAAAGATAGTTGCGAATTTTACATTCTTTGCGTCTGACTGTTTTGACATTTTTGATACGAAGAACGCTGAAACCAAACCTACGATAGATGCAACTATTATGAAAGCGTTAAGATATACTCTTGACATAAGTTCCTTTGTAGTCTTAACAGTTTGCTCACTCATAACTTCCTTTGCTGCTGCAAGAGGTGCCATTCCTGCATCAATCTTTGCTTTTACTGCAGGGTCTTTGGCAAGAGTTGCATATCCTTCATTGACTTGTGCTTCGCCTGCTTCAAATTCAGCAATTTGTTTTTTGCCTTCTTCAAGCTGTACTGCTGCTGCTGCAAGGTCTGCCTGGCCCTTTTCGAGCTCTGCTTTTGCTGCCTCAAGCTTTGCTTTTCCGGCTGCAATTTGCTTCTCAGCTGAATCAAGCTTAGCTTTTGCTGCTGTCAACTGCTTTGATGAAGTGTCAAGTAATGATTTTGCTGCTTCATACTCTTTAGTAGCTGCAAGACCGGCTTCATATGTATCAATCTGAGCCTTTGCTGCTGCAAGCTGAAGTTCACCAGCTTTAAGCTGACCGGCTGCTGTATTAAGATAACTTTCAGTATTAGCTATTTCAGGAATAGCAGCAATTTGTTCAGGTGTATATCCTAATTGTGCAAGTTGTGCCTTCTTTGCATTAAGTGCGGCAACTCCTGCATCGTATGCTGCCTTTTTCTGGTCATAATCAGCTTTACCGGCTGCATAAGCAACCTTACCTGTTTCATAAGTTGATTTCATTGCAGCAAGCTGTTCTTTACCTGCATTGTATTCAGCAGTTTTTGCGTTGAGTGCTTTAAGTCCTGCGTCGTACTTTGCTTTACCGGCTGCATACTCTTTCTTACCTGCTTCATACTGCTTCATGCTCTTTTCAAGAGTTGCAAGACCAGCTTCATATTCAGCTTTTCCTGCCTCAAGCTTTTTAGCACCTTCAGCGTATGCAATTTCTCCAGCCTCGATTTGCTTTAGTCCCTCTTCATAAGCTGCTCTTTTTGATTCAAGCTTTTTAACGCCTGCTTCAAGTGTTGAAAGTTGTTTGTCAACTGCAACTTTTTGAGATTCTTTTTCCTTTTTTATTCCGAGAACATCCTGTATACCCATAACTCCCGAAACAAGTGAAAAGATACAAACTAAAGCCATAAGTATACTTGTTATTTTTAGCATTTTCTGTTTTTCCATTTTATTCCTCCAAAATACTATTTTACTAACAGTAATGCTATCTTTATTTCTATCTTGTAGTTTTTA
>CAYMZO010000122.1:0-4129 GCA_964394885.1 uncultured Eubacteriales bacterium
TATATATTATTTTATCAAATTTTAATTGTAAATAATAAATATATTAGATTTCATCGTTGGTTTTATGTTTTCCGGTAATTGAAAACTCAACCCATTCTGCAATATTAACAGCGTGATCGCCAATTCTTTCAAAATATTTTGCAATCATAAGCAAATCAAGGCATAACTCAGCACTTTCTGCGTTGCTCGTTATTATATCTATAAGTTCTTTTTTGATTTTTGAAAAAAGTCTATCAACATTATCATCATATTCCATAACCGAAAAAGCAAGCTCTATATCGGTGTTTACAAATGATTCAATGCTGTCGGTTACCATTTTTATTGTAGCAAGAGCCATATCATTAATATATGAAATAGATTCTAATGAGCTCTGCTCAATGAACTTTGTAATTTCAGCTATATCAGACGCCTGATCGCCTATCCTTTCCATATCTGAAATCATTTTTAATGCGGAGGATATTATCCTTAAATCACTTGCAACAGGTTGTTGTTGAAGCAGAAGTTTCATACAAAGAGTTTCAATTTCTCTCTCTTTTTGGTCAATCTGTATTTCTGCCTCGTTTGCCATTTCAATCATACGTGTATCACCGTCTAAAAGAGCCTTTGTAGCGTATGATATGGCACTTTCACATAATGCTCCCATACTGGTAAGTTCCATATTAAGCAGTTCAAGCTGTTTGTTGAATTTATTTCGCATTTAACCAAATCTCCCCGTAATATAATCTTCAGTACGTTTATCCTTAGGCATAGAAAATATTTCATCAGTCTTTCCGAATTCAACTATTTCTCCAAGAAGAAAGAAAGATGTTTTGTCGGATATTCTTGCGGCTTGTTGCATATTGTGTGTAACCATTATTATAGTGTATTTTTTCTTGAGTTCTACAACAAGGTCCTCTATCTTAGATGTGGAAATAGGGTCAAGAGCACTTGTCGGTTCATCCATAAGAAGAACTTCCGGTTCAACTGCAAGAGCCCTTGCGATACAAAGTCTTTGTTGCTGGCCTCCGGATATACCTAATGCACTCTTTTTTAATCTGTCTTTAACTTCATCCCAAATAGCGGCATCACGAAGAGATTTTTCAACTATTTCATCAAGCTTGCTTTTTGAATGAATTCCGTGAGTCTTAGGACCAAAGGCTATGTTATCATAAATGCTCATAGGAAAAGGGTTGGGCTTTTGAAAAACCATTCCAACTTTTTTTCTAAGCTCATAAATGTCAATATCACCATATATGTTATCGTTGTCAAGCAAAATTGAACCTGTTATTTTGCAATTCTCAACCAAATCATTCATTCTGTTTAAAGATTTTAAAAGAGTAGATTTACCACAACCTGAAGGTCCGATAAAAGCTGTTATTTCATTTGACGGTATATTTAAAGAAATGTTTTTAAGTGCGTGGAAATCCCCGTAATATAGATTGACGTCATTTATTGTAAACTTATTCATTGCTTCACCTCTTTGCAAATTTTTTTGCCACCACAGCAGATAATGTGTTAATAATAACAACAAAAATTAGAAGAATAACAGAAGTGGCATAAGCCTGCTCAGTGTATAATCCTTCTGAAAGCAGAGCATACATATGAACCGAAAGAGTTCTGCCTGATTGCATTACAGACGTTGCCACGTCCGGTATTGTTCCGGCGGTATATATAAGAGCTGCAGTTTCTCCAACAATTCTTCCAATAGCTAAAATTACTCCTGAAAGTATGCCCGGTATGGCAGATGGCAAAACTATTTTAAAAACCATTCTCAGCCTACCTGCACCAAGACCAAAGCTTGCTTCTCTATATGAGTCCGGTACAGACTGTAAAGCTTCCTCTGTGGTCCTTATAATAAGAGGCAAAATCATAATTGCAAGTGTTAAAGCACCACCGAGTATTGAATATCCGAGTCCCCAATAAACCGAAAACATTAAAAATCCAAATAGTCCGTATACAATAGATGGAATTCCTGCAAGGGTTTCAGTTGTCATTCTAACTATTGAAACAAACTTATTGCCACGTGGAGCATACTCTACAAGATAAATTGCAGAAAATATTCCAAGCGGAACTGCAATAATTAAAGATAGCAAAGTGATAATAACAGTATTAATAATTGAGGGTAGCATAGACACATTTTCACTGTTATATTTTAATGAAAAAAGTTCCGGTGAAAGATTAGGTACTCCTTTAACAAGAATGTATCCTATAATGAGTAATAAAATGCTAATTGTTATTACTGCTGATAAGATTACAAGAATAAACATAAACAATGAAAATGGATTTTTTTTGTAGGAATTCCATTTCTGCTTGAATGTTTGTCTGTTTATATGTTCCATTTATTTTTGCCTCCTTTTAATAAAGGAAAACGAAAGGTTAATAATAAGAATAAAAGCAAATAGTACAACTGCGGTTGCAATTAAAGCTTCACGATGAATATCAGTTGCATATCCCATTTCGAGAACAATATTTGCAGTAAGAGTACGAACACCGCTAAATATATCTTTTGGAATAATCGCCTGATTTCCTGCAACCATAATAACTGCCATTGCTTCGCCTATTGCTCTTCCGACTCCAAGGACGATTGCTGCAAAAATTCCGGATTTTGCAGCAGGCAAAACAGCTTTAAAAACGCTTCTTTCGTGTGTTGCACCAAGTGCCAATGCACCTTCATAATACGACTCATTTACTGAAGATATTGCAGATTCGGATACCCCGATTATTGTGGGAAGTATCATAATGCCAAGAAGAATAGATGCAACAAGAATTCCTTTCCCTCCGCCGAAGAGTTCTTGAGATATTGGTACAAGAACAACAAGACCAAAAAATCCGTAAACGATTGATGGAATTCCGGCAAGAAGACCTATTAAAGGCTTTAAAAATTTATATAATCCTTTGGGACAAAATTGTGCCATAAATACAGCACATAAAATGCCTATCGGAACTCCTACTAAAATTGCACCGAGTGTAACGTAGATACTTCCGACAATCATAGGCCATATACCATAGATGTTGCTGGAAGGTTTCCATTCTGTTCCAAAAATGAAGTTGAAAAAACCTATCTCTTTAAAAGCAGGAAATCCTCCTGAAAACAAGAATATACAAATGAGAGCAACGGCAATAATAGATGTACAGGTTGCAATTAGAAACAGGATTTTCATTGAGCTTTCTTTGAATTTTTTCATATTATCTCCTGAATATAATCTTTAGTAAGATGATTAATAATTATTTCTCATTAGAAAAATCCTGCCACTCTGTTGCTTCTCCAATAAAAATTTTCCTTATTTGTTCGCTTGTGAGTGTATCAACTGCATTTTCTTTGTTAACAATAACTGCAATACCATCAAGTGCAATAGTGGTTGGTTTTAATCCTTTTGAAAGTTCACTTTCCTTTAAATCTCTCGACGCCATACCTATGTTGCAAATTCCTTCTATGGTAGATGTCATTCCGGAGGTTGAATCACTTTGCTGAACCTGTATTTGCACATTTGGATTTAGCTTAATATAGGACTCTTTTAAGGCTTCCATAACCGGTGCAACAGATGATGAACCGGCAACTGTAATTAACCCTGATAAATTTTTGCTGCTATAATTTTCCTGTTGTTTAGAATTTCCGATATAGCCCTTGTCTTCAACGACTTTTTGACCTTGAGTGCTTAAAATAAATTTAATAAAGTCAGAAGAAACCTCATCTAAATTATCCAGTGTGGCAATGTTAAAAGGTCTTGAAGCTTTGTATTCACCATTCTTGATATTTTCCGTACTGGCTTCAATTCCATCGATTTTAAGAGCTTTTACGGTATTGTTTAAAGAACCTAAAGAAATATATCCTATTGCATTTTTATTTCCTGATATGGTTGTCATCATAACAGAAGTGCTGTTTGTTATTTCGGCTGAACTTACCGTTTTATCAATTTTTTCTCCATTTGAATTTTTTTCTTCAATTTTAAAAATATCAACAAATGCACCTCGAGTTCCGGAACCATCTTCTCTTGAAACCGGATATATTCGTTGTGTAGTTTTTCCACCGCAACCTGTAAGTGTAAGTATTGTTAATATTAGTGTAAAACTTAATGCAAAAATTTTCTTCATTGATTTTTCCTCCGTAGTAATAATATTGTATCCTCTTGATACGACATTATTATAAAGT
>CAYMZO010000123.1:0-4124 GCA_964394885.1 uncultured Eubacteriales bacterium
ACGAATTTTGATATGAAACTTGGAATAGTAGGATTGCCTAATGTAGGAAAAAGTACGTTGTTTAATGCAATAACAAATGCGGGTGCACAGTCTGCAAACTATGCTTTCTGTACAATTGAGCCTAATGTAGGCGTTGTTGCCGTACCTGATTATAGATTGGATGAGCTTGCAAAGCTTTATTCTCCTGACAAAATCACTCCTGCAACAATTGAATTTGTTGACATCGCAGGTCTTGTAAAGGGAGCATCAAAAGGTGAGGGATTAGGAAATAAATTCCTTTCTCATATTCGTGAAGTAGATGCAATTATCCACGTTGTACGTTGCTTTGAGGATGATGATATTATTCACGTTGAAGGAAGTATTGACCCTCAGAGAGATATCGAAACAATAAATCTCGAGCTTATTCTTTCGGATGTTGAAATGCTTGACAGAAGAATAGATAGAAGTACAAAGGCATTAAAGGGAGATAAAAGCCTTGCGACAGAGCTTGAGTTTTTAAAGAGATTAAAAACAGAGCTTGAAAACGGAATTTGTGCAAGAGCAGTTGAATGTAGCGAAGAAGAAAATGAAATAATGCAAACTGTGGCACTTCTTACTTCTAAGCCTGTAATATATGCCTGCAATATGAGTGAAAATGATTTTGCAAACAGTATACAGGAAAATGAAAGATTTAAAGCCGTTTGTGAAATTGCAAAACAGGAGGGTTCAGAGGTTCTTCCTATTTGTGCCGAACTTGAAGCCCAGATTTCATCACTGGACAAGGAAGAAAAGGATATGTTCCTTGCTGACCTTGGAATTGAAAAGGGCGGACTCGATTTGCTTATCCAAAGAAGCTACAATCTTCTTGGACTTATATCATACCTAACTGCCGGCAAGCCGGAGGTTAGAGCATGGACAATAACCAATGGTACAAAAGCTCCACAGGCAGCAGGTAAAATTCACTCGGATTTTGAACGTGGATTTATCAGAGCAGAGGTAATAGCTTATGACGACTTGATTTCCAATGGCTCAATTGCAGCTGCAAAGGAAAAAGGACTTGTGCGAAGCGAGGGTAAAGAATACGTTATGAAAGATGGAGACGTTGTTCTCTTCCGCTTTAACGTATAATAAATATTTTTAATCTGTAGTTTTGGTTTTATGACGAATTGATATAATATTAAATTTGCATAATCAAATAAATAAAAAAAGGGCTGGGATTAATTTTGCAATCAAAAATAAATCCGGCCCTTAAATTATGAAAAGGTGTGGAAAATGAAAAAGACAATAATTTGTTCATTAGTTTGTTCAATAGTGGTTGCAATTTTAACTGGATGTATTACAGTTAAAATTACAAACAAAAATACAGACATAATGATGAAAAAGGTAAATGCAACTATTGCCAAGATACCGGAAGGTGAAAAAGGTGAAAAAGGTGAAAAGGGCGACAAGGGTGATGCAGGTCAGAATGGAGAAAAAGGTGAGATGGGAGAAAAAGGAACTCCTGCCGATATGAAAAAGGTTGATAAAATCAATAATCAGCTTTTAGCTCTTGAAAATGAGATTGCAGAGACTCAAAAAGCTTTACAACAGATACAAAGCAGTAATGATGTTGATGAAGCTCAGATAAAGAGCTTAAATGATAAACTTGTTTCACTTAATGGCTCAGTAAACCAATTGATACTTGATTTAAATGCTATAAAAGAGGATGTCCAAACTGCAAAAGACTCAGCAAAAAAGGCGTATGAAGAAGGAGTTAGAGCAAATCAACGTCTTGATAATATGGCAACGTAATTAATACATATTATATTTAATAAACTACAGATTTAAAAAGCTATTCGTATTTTTACGAATAGCTTTTTTTTAATAATTTTCAGCCTTAATTTCAAAGAATGACTGAGGATGCTTACATACAGGACAAACCTGCGGTGCTTCTTTTCCAAAATGCAGATGTCCGCAATGTCTGCAAATCCAAACGACATCTCCTGACTTTGAAAATACAACTCCTGCTTCAAGGTTTTCAACAAGTGTTTTATATCTCTCTTCGTGAGTCTTTTCAATTTTGCCTACAAGCTCAAAAAGTGTTGCGAGTTTTTCAAATCCCTCTTCACGAGCTTCTTTGGCAAATTGAGCATACATTTCTGTCCACTCGTAATTTTCGCCTGCTACACCGTCTTTTAGGTTGTCTAAAGTACCCGGAACACTTCCTCCGTGAAGTTCTTTAAACCAAATTTTAGCGTGAGCTTTTTCATTGGATGCTGTTTCTTCAAAAATATCGGCAATCTGTTCATAGCCCTCTTTTCTTGCCTGTGAAGCATAGAAGGTGTATTTGTTTCTTGCACCTGATTCGCCTGCATAAGCTGTTAAAAGATTTGCCTGTGTTTTGCTGCCTTCAAATTCCATAATAACAATCTCCTAAAAAATAAAAATTCTGACAGCTTAAAAAATAACTGCCAGAATTAGTTTGTTACATATTTTTAAAAAAACACATAAATTATTAATTAATTAATTTTGAAGTTGCTTATAAATGTCTCCTTTTTTAATACCTGTTTGCTTTGCTGCAAGCTTTGAGGCATCATTTATAGACATTCCACCATCAACCATAGCCTTTGCAAGTTCAACTGCACTTTCAAGAGTCGGAGATTCTTCTGTATCAGATGAAGCACCATCAACAACAAGAACAATTTCGCCTTTTATTCCACCTTGAGCATAATCCTCTGAAGCTTTTTCAAGCGTTGTTCGAATTACCTCTTCGTATATTTTGGTTATTTCACGAACAATGACAAGCTTTCTGTCTCCAAGGGTTTCAAATAAATCTTTAAGTGTTGCAGGAAGTTTGTGTGGTGCTTCATAAAAAATCATTGTACGTTTTTCACCGACAAGTGATTTTAGATGCTCTTTTCTGCTAACTTTGTTTGTGCTTAAAAAGCCCTCAAAAGTAAAACGCCCTGTGGCAAGTCCTGAAATTGCAAGTGCCGAAACAAAAGCACACGGACCGGGAACAACTTTAACAGCGATGTCGGCGTCGTGGCATTGCTCTACAAGCTCTTGACCGGGGTCGGAAATTGCAGGCATACCGGCATCGGTAACAATTGCACAATTCTCACCGTTTAATATACGAGCAACAATAATTTCTCCACGCTCAAGCTTGTTATGCTCAAAATAGCTTATAAGAGGCTTCTTTATGTCAAAATGATTAAGCAACTTAAGCGTTACTCTTGTATCTTCCGCAGCAATAAAATCGCAATTTTCAAGCGTGTCCAAGGCTCTGGGAGATATGTCTCCGAGATTTCCGATAGGAGTGCCTACAACATAAAGTGTACCGCTCATTTCTTTTCCTCCCTATATTTTCCGATAATACGAATAAGTTCCTCGCTGTAATTCCCGTTTAAATCATGCATATAAAGCTGAGGTAATATTTTAATAAACGGCTTTGAACCTTTTTTTCCCTCAATTAGAAATAGCCAGGGAGCACAGGTATAATTTTTGGAAACAAATCGTATTCTTTTTGGCTCTATCCCGTATTTACGCATAGCGTCGATAACATCACAAAGACGTTCGGGACGATTACAAAGGCAAAAACGTCCTCCGTGTTTTAATAACTTCGAGGCAGTGTTGCAAATATCATATATATCACATAAGATTTCGTGCCGTGCTATTTTATCTGCTTCAGAGTCGCTGAGAATTCCCGTATTACAAGATTTATATGGGGGATTCATTGTTACTAAATCAAAACTACCGAAAGGTACAGTGCCTTTTAGCAATTTTAAATCTGCTGTGATAACATTGATTTTTTCATTTAGATTGTTTTTTTCAATAGCTCTTGTAAGTTGAGAGGTGGCAAGAGGTTGAATATCAACTGCGGTTATAGACTTTGCATTTCCCTTTGAGCACCAAATAAGAGGTATTATTCCGCAACCTGTTCCAAGGTCGCAGGCGGTATCGTATTTCTTGCATTCTGCAAAGTCTGCAAGTAGAATGGCGTCGCTTCCAAAGCCGTGAGATTTTGAACAAATAACGCTTATGTCAGAGCTTAAATGTTCCTCGAATTCATTTGGTAAAATCAATGTTTTCACCTCTTAATGATAAATATAGACATAAATATATAATAAAAATATTTTTAAATATTGTAAAGTTCGCAATAAAAA
>CAYMZO010000124.1:0-4104 GCA_964394885.1 uncultured Eubacteriales bacterium
TATTTTCTCCTTCTTGCAAGTTTTTACATAAAAATACAATAAATTACATATTTTTAAAATTGATATAATTTTAACATATTATTCCAAAATTTCAATCTTTTTTAAAAATTTTATGAACTATTTTAAAAGTGTTATAGTTTTAATTGCAATACTTATAGACTTTTACAAAAAAACTCCCATCAGGTTATATGATGGGAGTTAACATCACATAATAAAATGACTATTTTTCATTTTCTAAGCACGCTAAAATATCATATAAATCTCCAACTATCGGACAATCTGCAATTTTAAGTATCGGTGCATTTTCATCTATATTAACCGAACAAATACGTTTTGCATTATGTATTCCTTCTAAAAACTGCAAAGAGCCTGAAATGCCGAGCGTTATTAGTAAATTAGGAGAAATTGACTGACCGCTTAAACCAATTTGATGATTTCTGTCAAGCCAACCACGGTCAACCAAAGCTCGAGAACACATCAAATCAACATTAAGACTTTTTGCTATAATTTGAAATCTTTCAATATCACTTTTTTGAGAAACTCCTCCACCTAAGGCTATAATGATTTTTGAATCAGATGATTTTTCTAAACAAACCTTTTCTGTCCACTCAGAAAAATACTCATTTGGTAAACTGAACTTTAAACAAGCGTCAATCATAGTAATTTCAGTTTTAATGTTTTTATCAATATCATTAGGCGTTCCAAATCTAAGAGTTGAAATTTGAGGACGTGCATTTGGTGTCATTATCTGTGCCATTATATTTCCGCCAAAAGCAGGACGTGTTTGCAAAAGCAGACCATCTGAATTAAATGAAAGTTGTGTACAATCTGCTGTTACCCCTGTTTTAAGCCTTGCTGCAAGCATTGATGACAGCATTCGTCCCTCGGGAGTTGCACCTGCAAGAACAACGTCAGGCTGCAAATTTTCTACACACTTTTCTATTGTATCTACATAAAGTTCGGGAATAAAACTATCAAAAGATTTGTTTTGACAAACAAACACTTCTGAAAGTCCGGTTTTTTGAAGTTCATCTTTTAGTTTGCTATTTACTTCTTTACACAGCAGTATGCCATATACTCTTCTGCCTTCTTTAGCACCAAGTGAACGTGCTGTTTCAATCACTTTGGCAGATACAGAATGAATTTCATTTTTAGTTGTTTGCAATATAATTAGGATTGGAGAATTTTGATTATTTTTATACGTCATTATTTGCATCCTCCAATTCTTTAAGCAAAAAATCAGCCGCTTGCTGAGAAGAAAAATGTAGGGGCTGATTTTTAGATTGGATGTTGTTTTCGTAAACTTTAACAACTCGTGTTGGAGAAGCAGTAATTCCATATAATTTTCTATCTTTTTGTGGTAAATCTAAAAGAGTTATTTTTTTTACAGATGCATTTTTTGCCTTTAATTTATTTTTTAATGTTGGTATCCTTGGCTGACCAACTGATTGACCAACTGTAATAAGGCAAGGAAACGGACATTGCACACACTGAGTTCCACCACTTAATTCCTGCAAAACGGTTATAGATTTTTCATCAACAGAAACAATCTTTTTTACCCATCCTATTACAGGTATTTTTAGTTGCGTTGCCAGTGAAAATGGAAGCTGTGAAGTGTCTCCATCTGTTGTTTGTTGACCACAAATAATCAAATCAAAACTTTCCAAAACAGATATTCCTTGAGATAAAGTAAATGCAGTTGCATAGACATCAGCACCCGCAAATGCTGTATCACACATTAAAGCACTTTTTTGTACACCCATTGCCATAACAGCCCTTAAAGACTGCTCTGCCGAACCGGGTCCCATACTTATTGCCGTTATTTCTGCGTTTAAAGTATCTGATATTTGCAATGCAGATTCAACAGCATATAAATCCCAAGGGTTTACTGTTCCTCCTGCCAAGCCACGCATTATTACACCATTTGTTTTATCCATTGGGACACTTGTAGCAGGAACTTGTTTAACGCAAACTGCAATCTTCATAAGATTTACTCTTCTCTCCTAAAATTCTTCATACATTTATTGGGGTCAAAAGCCAATCTAATCTGATTTATATTATCTATTGTTTTATTATCAAAAAATTTCTCTACAAGAGGTATTTTTAACAGTCCTACACCATTTTCAGAAATTAAATATCCCTCTTTTAACATAACCCTCTCTGCCAACACGTCAATAATTTCATTACATAAATCATTTTCTTCAATAGTTTGCGGCAGCAAAGCAACGTGTAATTTATTTTTAAGAATATGACCGTACACAAGTGCATTTACTTTATAATTTGAAAGTACATCATAATATTCTTTTAAAAACTCAACAAACCTTTCCGGCATTCCACAAAAGTCTGTTTCCCATCGTGCTTTAAAATCTGTCGTATTATTCATATTTTCATTTATTAGCTCAGGCACAGCGTGCCTCATATCTCGAAAACGTTGAATAGCTGAATTTCCACTCTCTGCCCAGGTATTTTCCTCTTGCCCTCCGGCATCTACAAACATATCAAGATGTTGCATTAAAGCTTCTTCAACATCATCACTGCTATCGCTACTTATTTCTGTATAAACCGCATAGCAAGTATCATTTGGAAAATTCGGTAAGGACTTTAAAAGAGGGCTACTTTTTCTCGACACATCAAGCAATTCCAAAGTGTTTTTATCATAAAATTCCAACACCATTAATTTTGCATTTTGAGTATCGCTGTTCCAATCAAAAAGTTGATTTAAAAAACTAAGTGTCTGTTCAAGATTGTTAAAAAAGTATACAACTCCCCAAATTTCCTTTGGAGATTTTAATAATTCAATTTCAAACTCAGTTGCAACTCCTAAAAAGCCTTCACTTCCCGACAAAAAGTCTATTAAATCCATTCCATCATAGGCAATTTTCACAGGGGAATGAGGTAATTTAGAGTCAATTAAAATTTCACTACCATTTGGCAAAAGACATTTATTATTATTAAAAGTAAATTTTCCTCGTTCAATATTCCAAAGCTCACCTTGAGGAGTAACCCAAGAAAGCTTGTGAATATATTGAGAAGAATCACCGTATAACAGACAATTAGGACCGGATGCACCGCTTGCAAAAGCTCCTCCTATTGTTGCTGTTTTTTCTGTTGGATTTGGTGCAAAGAAAAGTCCGTTAGAGTTAGATATATCTTCAATTTGTTGCAATGTAACTCCCGACAGCACCTTTAGAAATTTATTTTTAATATTGTCATCAAGAATTTTATTCATTTTTGAAAGATTTAAAACCAAACCGCCCTTGGGAACAGCACCGCCAACCAATCCTGTTCTTGCACCTTGGACAGTAACACAAAGCCTATTTTTGTTTGCATATTGCAAAGCCGAACATACATCATCAGTGTTTTCAGCAAAAACAACCTCTTCAGCAGTTCCAGAAATACCAGACTCATCTTTTAATAAGCTTTGATACTTGGGAAAAATAGGTTCTGAATTCATCTTGTTAAATCCTCCACTTCTATAAAAGTTGTGATAATATCTCTAAAAATTCATTTGAGTCCATTTTTAAGCCTATATCGGCATTTTTAAATATAAGTGCATTAGTATCTGTGTTTACCGCTATTATTTTGCTTGATTGCTCTATGCCTACCATAAAGGCACCTGCACCGGCAGCACCTATTACAACGCATACTTTAGGATTAATTATGCTTCCGGATTGACCAACAATTTCGCTCGTACTTCCCCATAAATTTAATGCCGACGGACGTGTAAGACCAAATCCTACATTAAGTTTTTTGGCTATATCTCTTACTTTATCACAAGCTTCTTTACTTTGCATTCCAGAACCACAAATAAAAACAATTTTTGAACTTGCAAGTGTATTTTCTTCTTTTTCAGATACAAGATTTTTATTAATAATCCAGCTATCGCCGGAGATATTTTCCATATTTATATGAGCTTTTTCTATACTATTCAGTGCTTGTGAAGTTGTAATTATTGCCGGAAATTCACATTCTTTTGTCCACAATAAATTTGACCCACAAACTCTTTTTTTCAATTCAACACTATTTGAATTGAATTTTACAATGCTTCCCTTTGTAAAACAATTACAGTTTACATCTGAAGCAAGGCTTCCTGATACTGAATTT
>CAYMZO010000125.1:0-4057 GCA_964394885.1 uncultured Eubacteriales bacterium
GTTAAGCTTATTATCTTACCTTATCAAATTTATATCCAGTGGGCAATCCTGCTAAAGCTAATTGCATTTGTTTTTCAAATACATCCTCTTTTACTATTTGTTGTAATTCTTTTAATTTTTCTTTATAAACATCAAAATTTTCTAACAAATCTTTATAATAACTATGATGAGATTTTAAATCCATATTTTCTATGTTATCTTCATTTAAATCTTTTATATTAGTTATGTAATTTATAAAATCCTCTTTAGTTACCCTATCGACATATCGTGAAAATTCAACCTGATAGTCTTTATCTTCTACCAAATCACTTATTTTTTTATGTATGCTCTTCCCTTCTAAAATATCACCTATAATATCTAACATTTTAGAAATACTTTCATAGCCAATCTCGTAATCCATTATAATTGTCCCCCTTAAGTTGTTTATTTAAAAAAGCAAGCCAAAATAACGGCTTGCTTTTTAATCTATTTTGCGAAATCTATTTTGCGAAATCTATTTTGCGAAATCTATTTTGCAAAATCTGTTGCACGAGTTTCTCTAATCAAATTAACCTTTATTTGACCCGGATATTCAAGTTCCTCTTCAATACGATTAACAATATCCCTTGCAACTACTATCATATTTTCATCTTTAATATTTTCAGGATTAACCATAATTCTAACTTCTCTACCTGCCTGAATAGCAAAAGATTTTTCAACTCCCTCAAACGAGCAAGCAATTTCTTCAAGCTTTTCAAGACGTTTAATGTAGCTTTCGATGTTTTCTCTTCTTGCAGCCGGTCTTGCCGCAGAAATAGCATCAGCTGCTTGAACCAAGCAAGCAATAACAGTTTTAGGTTCAACATCATTATGGTGAGCTTCTATTGCATGTATAATTTGTGGATTTTCTTTAAATTTCTTTGCAACATCAACACCTATTTCAACGTGAGAACCCTCTATTTCGTGATTTAATGCTTTACCAATATCGTGAAGCAATCCTGCTCTTCTTGCCATATTAGCATCAACGCCAAGCTCTGATGCCATAATTCCTGCAAGATAAGCAACCTCTATAGAATGGTTAAGAACATTTTGGCCATAACTTGTACGGAAGCATAGTCTTCCTATTAATTTAATTATTTCTGGGTGCACACCGTGAACATTAGTTTCCATAACAGCACGTTCACCCTCTGATTTAATATGAAGGTCAACATCTCTTTTAGCTTTGTCAACCATTTCTTCTATTCTTGTTGGATGAATTCTTCCATCTTGAATAAGTCTTTCAAGCGAGCGTCTTGCAACTTCTCTTCTAACAGGGTCGAAGCAAGAAAGTGTAATAGCCTCTGGTGTGTCATCAATTATTAAATCTACACCTGTTAATGTTTCAATAGCACGAATATTTCTGCCCTCTCTACCAATTATTCTGCCTTTCATTTCATCGTTAGGCAATGAAACAACAGAAACAGTAGCTTCTGACACTTGGTCGGCTGCAACTCTGGAAATTGCAAGAGATATATATTCCCTTGCTTTATCTTCTGCCTCATCTTTTAAAGATGCCTCGAAATTTGAAATTTTAACTGCTTTTTCGTGGGTAAGCTCTGCCTCTAATGCTTGTAATAATTGAGCTTTTGCTTGTTCACAAGTTAAACAAGATATTCGTTCAAGATTATCAATTTGGCTTAATCTAATTCTTTCAGCCTCTTCCAATCGTTCATCTGCTAATTTATTTTTATTGTCAAGAACTGTTTCTTTAGCTTCTATATTGTCAAGTTTTTTATCAATAGTTTCTTCCTTTTGTATAACACGTCTTTCAAGTCGTGTTATCTCTTGACGTCTTTCTTTGTTTTCTCTTTCTGCATCGGTTCTTATGCGATGGACCTCGTCCTTTGCCTCAATAAGAGTTTCTTTTTTCTTTGTTTCTGCCTCACGTTTAGCATTTTCGACGATTTGTTTTGCTTTTTCCTCGGCACTTCCAATTTCCGCTTCCGCAACTTTTTTTCTATAATCAACGCCTTTACCAAAACCAAGTTTATAGGCGATAAATCCAAAAATCAAGCCTGAAACTACAAAAGAAATTACGCAGAACAACACAGTTGTTGTTACTGACATAAAATACCTATTCCCATAGCTCGTGCCATTCCGAATAAGCCATCGTATGTGAAATTTTCATTATTGACAGCATTGTTAAAAACATTAACTGCCCCTCTGATGCCCCACTTGCTTTGGCTGATACCAAGCAAAAAGGTCAGCTCCTTGTCCATTTTCTTTTCGGTCAGTATAGGGAATAAGAGCTTTATATCATCGTTGGTGACTTTGCTTGTGCTGTAGTAGCGGTTCATACGAATTCGAGAGAATTGCTGTGCAAATCGTGCTTCCTGTTTTCCAACCATTCGATCATAAACCTCAGTATTTCCGATAAGCACAATGCCTGTTCCATTCTGACCGGTAATAGTGTTTGGGTCGGAAAGTGTTCTGATTTCCTCAAGTGCTGCATATTTAAGGTGCTGTGCCTCATCAATAATGATTACCTTGTTGGAGCTTTCAAGCTTATCCCTAATGTCAAGCATCAAATCCAATTTGCTCCTGCTCTCGGGAATTTTTAAAGCACGTGCAAAAAGTTTAAGAATATTTGCAAGAGTGCCGGAGCTTGGGGTTGCCTGAATGTAAATGGTGGAGGTTGGGTTCTCACGGATATATTTTTCAGCACCTTTGGTCTTGCCGATTCCTGCATCGCCGTGAACAACAACCATACCTTTTTCAAAATGACAATATTGAATAAGCTTATACACATCTTCACTGATAGAAGTGGGAATGTAGTCCTGCGAGTTACGAAAGGGCAGAGCCTTTTCGGTAACAGCTGTTTGTTCCTCCTGCAAACGGAAAAATTCAGTAAGCTTACTTTCAATTTCTTCAATGTTGCCATTGTCGTATTTACTGTTTCTCCATTGGCTCAAAGCGGTTTGGCTAACCCCCATTTTAGGAGCCGCCTTTGCTTGCGATAAACCGCTCTCCATAATGAATTTTGCTACCTTTGCCTGCAATTCGGCATTGTACTGTTTACTCATTATCATTTCCTCCTCGTTTGCTTTGGGCATTTCTATTCATTACATTAAGGTCAATTCCACCGACCGCCTGTTTAAATAAAGGTTCTTCAACTGCTCTTTGCAAATCAAAAATTTGCGGATTGGAAGGAACAGCAGGATTGTTTTTGTTTTCCATAGCCCTTGCCAGTACCAATTCTCTTGCAGTTCTATGACCCAATGCTTTAATTTCAAGAAGCTTGTCCCTATCCTTGCGTTCGGCAGCCCTGATAAGTTTTTGAGCTTCCTTAATTTCGTCTTTTCCTGCGCCATAATGCAAAACAGTGTTGTCTGTGCAGGGAACTTCCATAATAAATCGGTCATCTAAGTCATAAACACGAACCTTGCTTAAATTGTATGGGTCATATCGGCAATAAACCTGTTTTCCGAACATTGCCTCCTTGAGCTCATCACTTACATAATCAAAGCGTTCACCGCCGACAGTGATAAATATTCCTCTCCTGTCAACCTTTTGAGCTCTTGTGCTCCTCATCAGCATAAGATTAAGTTCTTCCTCTGAAGCTCTGCGAACGGAAACACAATGTTCATTGTAAACATCAATTTTTCTCTTATCTCTGTCAGCCTTAACCGCTCCGCCGTATTCCTCATAATTAAAGTAATACTCAATTATGGTGTTAACCTCTTCAATCAGCTGTTCATCAATAACGATATTTCCGTTTTTAATTCGAGCCTTCAGAATTTCGGGGCGTTCCACCACGTTACCGCCTGTAAAGGTTTCAAAAAGCCTTGATACTTGATTTTTAAAATCTAAGAACCTTCGTTCAATGGTTTTGGCTCGTGCATTTCTCACTATTGCGTTTGTCATATTAATTCCAAGCCTTTTGATTATGGGCGGTGGGTCAAATCTGTTGGGGTCATTTTTTGGCTTTTTTGTTCTGTGTCCTAAACCGCCAAAGTCAAAAGTCAGAAACTCTCGACCATTATCCACATAAATATTTTTAGGAATGGCTTTTCTTCGGATTATTCCGTCCCTAAGTGCC
>CAYMZO010000126.1:0-2052 GCA_964394885.1 uncultured Eubacteriales bacterium
AAAACAATGATGTAAATGTTATAAAGAATGAAAGAAATATAAGAGCTATCAGAGACGTATGTAAGGCCTGCTCGGATATGAGCGATGAAAAAATAGGAGCATTAATAGTTTTTGAAAAAAACACTCCTTTGGGTGAAATAATTGGAAGCGGAACCACTGTAAACGCTGATATTTCACCTGAAATAGTTGGAAATATATTTTATCCGAAATCTCCATTGCACGATGGAGCTGCAATTATCAGGGACGGTAGGCTGTTTGCGGCAGGTTGCATACTACCTTTAACACAAAACAAAGGGCTTAGTAGCGAACTTGGAACAAGGCATAGAGCAGCAATTGGAATGAGCGAGCAAAGTGATGCAATGATAGTTGTAATATCAGAAGAGACAGGTGCGATATCAATTGCAACAAAAGGAACTTTGTTCAGAGATATTTCGGATGGAGCATTGAGAGAAAAATTAACCGATTATCTTATAATTGAGCACTTGGAAGAAAAAGAGAATAAAATTAAAAAGTTTATAGGGGGAAAACGTAATGGAAAAAAATAAAAAGTTAAGCCTCCAAAGCCTTTTATACAATAAAAAATTTCTTGTATGTTTTTCCGCAGCCATGGCACTCATAATATGGGTTGCGGTAACCCTTAATGAAAGTCCGGAAGTAGAAAGAACAATAAAAAATGTTAAAGTTAATATTGATACAAGCGTTCCGGAACAGCTTGGATATAAATTATTTGGTGAAAAAGATTATTATGTTGACGTAACTGTAAAGGGAAAGCGATATCTTGTCGGAGACAATGTTTTGTCCGCAGAGGATATTAATGTTACTGCCATAACCAGCTATGTAGATGCTGTTGGCAAGTATTCTCTTTTACTCAAGGCAACGGCAAAGGACCCTAATGCAGGTTTTAAAATAACTACTAAGTCGCTTGACTATATTGATGTTTATTTTGATGTTCCAAAAGAAGTTGAGATGACTCTAACTCCGGACATAGTGATAAGTGATAAACTTTTAGTGTCAGATGAATATATGGCAGACACAGAGGTGTTGTCCACAAATAAAATAAAAATCAGCGGCCCTGCAACTGAAATAAATAAAATCAATAACGTCGTTGCAAGGATTAATGTTCCGGAACCGTTAAAAGCATCTCAAAGTTTTCCGGCGGAGATATTAATTACAGATGCTTATGGTGATTCCCTAAAGTATCTAAAAGTGGATACAGGAGAAAGTGATGTTTCAATTACAATTCCTGTATATAAAATTGCGGAATTACCGGTTAATGTTGAATTTAAGAATTCACCAACGGATTATATTAATAATACCCTGGGGGTATCTACAAGCGTAAGAACCATTAAGATAGCAGCTGCCGAGGATGTAATAGCAAATATGACATCTGCAATTGTTGGTACCATTGATTTTAATAGTATAAATCAGGGGAAAAACACATTTGTATTTAATACCGCTGATATGCAAAACTTTAAAGTTCTAAGTGATATAAAAGATGTTACGGTTAATGTTGATGCTTCTGAAATGAAAAAAACAAGCAATATATCGATAACCAATATTGCAGATGGATATACAGCAACGGTAGCTCAGAGCACAATAGATAATGTTGTAATTATTGGACCTAAAAGTGAAATTTCAAATTTAAGTCAAGACGATATTACAGCGGTGGTTGATTTAACCGATAAAAAGCTTTCCGATGGAAAGCAAACTGTAACAGCTCAAGTTTCTGTGAAAAATGGAAAGTGCTGGGCATATGGTTCATATAAGGTGCAAATAAACGTTGCAAAGAAATAAAAGTATTAAGGAGAGATTATTGTGAACAAAAAGATATTCATTATGCTTGTTGTTGTTTCAATAGTTTGTCCTCTTTTTATATGGTTGATTTCAGATTTTAAAACAACATCCGACTTAATGAATCCACCCAAACTTTATGGTGATTATGCAGATATTCAAACAGCTTTTGAAAAGTCATTGAAAAAGCCTGAAGATATAACTTTAAAGTTTCCGGCAGAGGGTGATTATCGTTCTGCCTATATAATGTATGATGTTGAT
>CAYMZO010000126.1:2062-4049 GCA_964394885.1 uncultured Eubacteriales bacterium
TGTTTTTTATACATTAAAATCTGATGATACAGTAATTCATATAAATATCCTTGACAGAGTAAAAAATGAGTGGGTAAGTGTTTCGGATGTTACGGGATATGGCAGTGAAATTGTTTCTATTTCTTTTGTGGATATGAATAGTGATGGAAGCAATGAAATAGTTATTTGCTGGAGTCTGTATGAAAGTAATACAAGTAAAATAGTTACTGTACACAAAACATTAAATGAGGGAGCAAAGGTATCTGGGCTTAAGACTATGGCAAACGAGTCATATTCTTACCTTACTCTTGTTGATTTAGATGAAGATGGAGATACTGAATTATTTTTGAGCCAGATTGATTCAACAAAGGACACTCCAAAGGCTTATGCTAAACTTCTAAAAATGAAGAAAGACAAAACCATTGGTGTGGTTGGTGAAGTTAATCTTGACGGCTCTGTTTCCGGATATTCCTCATTTAAAGTTGAAACAGACTCAAATGAAAATCCAACAAGAATTTATATTGATGCAAATAAGGGCGAAAATCAAATGATAACCGAGGTTGTTTACTGGAATAAAGAAAAGCTGACACTTGAATCACCTTTAATAGATCCTGAAACCCTTACAAATAGACTTACCCTTAGAACTCCCGGAATAGCATCTATGGACATTGATGATGATGGAATAATAGAAATCCCAACGGAAACAATCAATAAAAGTTCGTTGCTAAATAATGGCCAAGATAAAAATCAAATAACACTTGGCATTACAAAATGGTGTGAGCTTAAAGGTACGGAACTTGTTCCGAAAATACACAGTGTAGTTAATTATAGCGATTTATATATTTTGGTTTTAAATAATAAAGACATAGATTCAATAGCTGTGTATAACAATATAAAGCAAAGAAACCTTTCGGTTTGCAGCAAAACCAGTACCGGAGAAAAGGGAGAAGAACTTTTCTCAATCATCACCGTTGCGGTTAGCGAATGGTCAAATAACCCCACAAAAGGATATTCGATTTTAAAAAGAAATGATAGCTTGGTTTATGCCTATAATATAACTCCCGCAGGAGTCAATTATGGAATAACACCGGAAAGTTTAGCTTCAAATATTAAGATAATAAAACAACAGGGAGGTTAACATAGTGAAGAGAGTGTTGGTAGCGGAGGATGAAGCATCTATAAGGGAGTTTGTTGTTATAAACCTTAAAAGAAGTGGATATGATGTCGTTGAGGCGGCAGATGGAGCAGAGGCTTTAAGAGAATATGATGCCAATAACGGGAATTTTGATGTTGTCCTTCTTGATATAATGATGCCTGAAATAGATGGTATTGAGGTGTGCAAGCAGTTAAGGCAAAAAAGTGCAAGTGTAGGAATAATTATGTTGACTGCTAAAACTCAGGAAATGGATAAGGTAACCGGACTTCTTGTTGGTGCGGATGATTATGTTACAAAGCCTTTTTCTCCGGCTGAATTGATGGCAAGAGTTGATGCAAGTTATAGAAGAGTTGTTATGAATAGAAGTTCTTCTGAAACAAAGCAGGAGAAAAAAGACGTAATCGAGCTTGGTGAGTTTCTTCTCAATATCAGAAGCAGAACTTTAACCAAAAATGGTAAACTAATTGATTTAACGCAGGTAGAGTTTCAAATTATAGAATACTTTTTTCAAAATCCGGGTGCTGCACTTGATAGAGTTGACATTCTAAATAAAGTATGGGGCAGTTCATATTACGGAGAGGAAAAAGTTGTGGATGTTAACATAAGACGTCTTAGAATGAAAGTTGAAGATAACCCATCAGCACCAAAACATTTGGTTACTATTTGGGGTATGGGATATAAATGGGTTGAATAATATTAAAGATTTTGTAGCGGAGGTGAAATTGTGAAACTTAAAGGAATAACAAGGAGATGGACGATTAATACACTGCTGGTTGTTGTTATTATTTTGTTTGTCTTTTCGGGCGTTTTAATGATAATGCTACATACTTATTATTATGACACTGTAAGTTT
>CAYMZO010000127.1:0-4025 GCA_964394885.1 uncultured Eubacteriales bacterium
AACCAAATTTATTTAATAAGTAAACCGATTTTGTAATATGTGTCAGCTGATTAGAAGAAATGTCATATCCCATAAAAGTTACTCTGAAGTTACCGTTTTCATCTCGAGTATCACCTTTGACAATTATAAATCCTTTTGGAAATGGAATGATATCAAGAGGCTTGATATCAAGAATTTTTTTCATATGCTACACACCTATATATTAAGTTAAATTCATTAATTGATAGCTTAATGTCATAATACTATCGCTAAGATGTACATTCTCGACAGCCAAATCTGGATATTTGGCTGTTATGTCAAAGTGAGAAAAGTTCCAAAAGCCTTTTATACCAACATCTACAAGCTGATCAATTATTGGTTCGCTTTGACTTGAGGGAATACATAAAGCAGCAACAACAGGTAAATTTTCTTTGCAAAAATCATCAATCATATCAATACTTCTAATTGGAATTCCCTTAATCATTTCTCCAATAATTGCTTCGTTTTTATCAAATATTCCTATAAGCTCAAACCCGCGGCTTTCAAAAGCGATATGTGTAGCAATTGCTCTACCAAGATTTCCGGCACCGACGAGAATCATTTTAAGCCCACGGTCAACGCCTAAAATCTTTCCGATTTCTTCATGTAAGCTTGAAACGTTATAACCGTATCCTTGCTGACCAAATCCGCCAAAGCAATTTAAGTCTTGTCTAATCTGTGATGCTGTAAGACCCATTCTATTAGAAAGCTCTTTTGAAGAAATTCTTGTTATTCCCTCTTCTTTTAAGTTATTTAAAAAACGATAGTATCGAGGAAGCCTTTTTATGACTGACATAGAAATATACTTGTTGGTTGCCATTATTACAACTCCTTAATTAGTTTTGCGAATTATTTGCCGATTTTTTTAACGGTTTCCATTACATAATCACCAAACTCACTGCAAGAACAACCGTCGTTACGTCCTGTAATATGAAGAGCTTTTTCTTCAAACATACAAATATCAAGAGCTCTTTCAAGAAGGTCAGCCTGTTCTTGCTTGCCAATATGAGATAAAAGCATTACAGCAGCACGTAGCATTGAACAAGGGTCTGCATAATCTCCACGACCTTCTCTTATCATTCTTGGTGCTGAACCGTGTATAGCTTCAAACATAGCATAGCGTTTACCGATGTTTGCACTTCCGGCAGTACCAACACCACCCTGGAATTCAGCAGCTTCATCAGTGATTATGTCTCCGTAAAGGTTAGGAAGAATAAATACCTTGAAATCCTTACGACGTTTTTCATCAATTAATTTTGCAGTTGTAATATCAATATACCATTCATCAGTAATAATATCGGAATAATCTTTTCCTATATTTTTGCATATGTTAAGGAATTTACCGTCGGTAGTTTTAATAACATTAGCCTTAGTGATAATTGAAACTCTTTCTTTTTTGTTCTTTTTAGCATAGTCATAAGCAAGCTTTGCAATTCTTTCGCAACCTTCTTGAGTTGCAACAACAAAGTCAAGTGCAAGGTCGTCAGTAACATTAACTCCAAGTGAGCCAACTGCATAAGCACCCTCGGTGTTTTCACGGAAGAAAGTCCAATCAATTCCTTGCTCAGGAACACGAACCGGACGAAGGTTTGCAAAAAGGTCGAGTTCTTTACGCATTGCAACGTTCGCACTTTCAATGTTAGGCCAGTTATCTCCAGCCTGAGGAGTTGTTGTAGGTCCTTTAAGAATTACGTGGCAAGCCTTGAGCTCTTCTAAAACGTCATCCGGAATAGCCTTCATAACTTTTGCACGATTTTCTATTGTAAGTCCGTCGATAACCTTAAATTCAACGTTGCCGTTAGCAACATCATCTTTAAGCATATATTCAAGAACACGAGCGGCTTCTTTAGTGATGATTGGACCAATTCCATCTCCACCGCAAACACCGATAATTATTTTATCAAGTGAATTATAATCTACAAAATCTTTTTGTTCCTTGATTTTGTCGCTACGTTCAAGCTGTGAACGTACAAGTGCCTCAAACTTATCAACTGCATTTTTAATTTCAACTTCACGCATTATTTATAGTTCCTTTCAAATGTGTTTTCTATTATGATTTTATATATTATCTCTTGTATAATTAAGCAATCCACCTGCAAGTAGAATATCTTTTTGTCTTTGTGAAAAATCATAGCAAAGTGGATATTCTTCATTTTTTGTTACATTTTTAAGGATAACAGGGGAGTCTGATTTAATTAATTCACGAACATTTTCAAGGCAAAGCTCATCGCCCTGAGATATTTTTTCATAATCATCTGCATTTTTAAATGTGAATGGAAGAATTCCTGCATTAATGAGGTTAGCACAGTGAATTCTTGCAAATGATTTTGTGATTACTGCCTTAATTCCAAGATAAAGAGGTACAAGTGCGGCGTGTTCACGTGAAGAACCCTGACCGTAATTTGCACCGCCTATGATAAATCCTTTTCCTTCGACTTTACAATTCTCTGCAAAGTGTTCATCGCACTGTTTAAAGCAAAATTGTGAAAGGAAAGGAATGTTTGAACGGTATGGTAAAATCTTTGCACCGGCGGGCATAATATGGTCGGTTGTAATATTGTCGCCAACTTTAAGAATTGCCTTTGCACAGATGCTTTCAGAAAGTGCAACAGAAGTTGGGAAAGGTTTAATGTTAGGACCATAGGCAACTTCAACATCTTTAGCTTCTTGCTCTGATGCAGGCATTTCAATCATATTATCATTAATTATAAATTTTTCGGGCATATTGATTTTTGGAGCATCTCCAAGCTTACGTGGGTCTGTTAGAACACCTGTAATTGCAGATGCAGCGGCAACTTCAGGGCTTACAAGATATATGCCTGCATCGGCAGTTCCTGAACGACCTTCAAAGTTTCTGTTAAAAGTCCTAAGTGAAACACCACTTGAATTTGGTGATTGTCCCATTCCTATGCAAGGACCACAAGCTGATTCGAGAATTCTTGCACCTGCTGAAATCATATCTGAAAGAGCACCGTTAAGTGCAAGCATATTTAAAACCTGCATTGAACCCGGAGCTATTGAAAGGCTTACATTTGGAGATACTTTTTTGCCCTTAAGAATAGCAGCGACTTTAAGCATATCGGAAAGAGAAGAGTTGGTACAAGAACCAATACAGACCTGGTCAACCTTAATTTCTCCGATTTCTGTTACAGATTTAACATTGTCAGGCATATGTGGCATTGCAGCCATTGGTGCAAGTTTTGAAAGGTCAATATCAATAACTTCATCATAAACAGCATCAGAATCGGCAACAAGCTCAACAAAGTCTTGCTCACGGCCCTGTGCTTTAAGAAAATCACGAGTGATTTCGTCTGAAGGGAAGACAGAAGTGGTTGCACCGAGCTCTGCACCCATATTTGTTATGGTTGCACGCTCAGGTATTGAAAGAGTTTTAACTCCTTCTCCGCCATATTCAACAACCTTGCCTACACCACCTTTAACAGACATTATTCTGAGAACTTCAAGGATAACATCTTTGGCAGCAACCCAAGGACTTAACTTACCGCTGAGGTTTACACGTACCATTTTTGGCATAGTAATATAGTATGCACCACCACCCATAGCAACGGCAACATCGAGTCCGCCTGCACCGATTGCAAGCATACCCATTCCACCGCCAGTAGGAGTATGGCTGTCTGAACCAATAAGAGTTTTACCTGGAATACCAAAACGCTCAAGGTGAACCTGATGACAAATTCCGTTTCCGGGACGTGAAAATCTTATGCCCCTCTTTTTAGCAACGCTTTGAATAAATCTGTGATCATCTGCATTTTCAAATCCGGTTTGCAGGGTGTTATGATCTATATAAGCAACAGAAAGCTCTGTTTTAACTCGTTCAACTCCCATAGCTTCGAACTCAAGATAAGCCATAGTACCTGTTGCATCTTGTGTTAAAGTTTGGTCTATTTTAATTCCAATTTCATTTCCGGCAAGCATTTCACCACAAACAAGATGGCTTTTTATAATTTTTTGTGCTATAGTAAGACCCAAATTATTCATCCTCCTAA
>CAYMZO010000128.1:0-4024 GCA_964394885.1 uncultured Eubacteriales bacterium
TAAACTTGTTTGTCATAGAGGAGCTTCAAAATTTGCACCGGAAAATACAATTCCCGCATTTAAAAAAGCTGTTGAAATTGGAGCAGACGGAGTAGAATTTGATGTTCATTTAACAAAAGATAATCACCTTGTAGTATGTCATAATTACACAATAAACGAGACATCAAACGGACGTGGAATAATTGAAAAAATGACTTTAGAAGAATTGAAAAACCTTGATTTTGGAATAAAGTTTTCTGAGGAGTTTAAGGGCGTAACAATACCTACGCTTGAAGAGGTTATTCAAGTGGTTAAAGGAATGAACTTCATCAATATTGAAATTAAGGCAGAGTCAAGCAGAAACGAGGAACTTGCACAGATACTTATTGATGAGATGAAAAAGTATGATATAAACGACAAGGTAATATATTCAAGCTTTGACCACGACGTGTTAAGAACATTAAAGTCCTTAGATGATAGTTTAAAGATAGGTGCCTTGTTTAACGTCAGAGAATGTGTTTCGGATAAGCAGTTTTCAAACAATCTTAAGCTCGTGTTGGAAAATGGATTTCAGGCAATACACCCATACGCTTTATGCTCTAAAGAGGAGTACATTAAAAGTTGCCATCAGAATGGAGTGCTGTTTAACAGCTGGGGTGCAACATCTCAAAGTAAAATAAAAAAACTTATGGACTATAATTGTGATGTAATAATAACTGATGAAATAGTTCTTGCAATGGAATTAAATAAAAAATAATAGGCAATATATACAATTAGTAAAAAATAAATTTGGTATTAATTTCAGACATTTATAGTTGGAAGTATTTGGTTTATATGTTAATATTAAGATAGTTATATTTATAAAATAACTTGTAGTATACTATTGGACTTTGTGATAGTCCGGCTACAAAAGTAAGGGGCGAAAATATAATGAATTTAAAATTGAGCCGTTTTTTTAAAACGGTATTGACAGTTGCATCCGTTTTTGTTTTTGTATTTTCAACACAGCTGTCAACATTTGCAGTGCACGTCGAATCGCCATACAAGTACAACGATAATGCCAATTACGAAATAATTGGTCTTTCTACTTGGTGGCCGAAAGGTGAAATTACAATTCCATCAAAGGCAACGGGAATTAAGTCGGGAGCATTTAAAAACAGTTGGGTACCATCTGTAAATGTTTCTAAAATTACAAAGGTTATAATTCCTGCAAGTGTTCGTTACATTGAAAGTGGTGCGTTTTCAAGTGATTGCTCTTCTTTATCGGAGGTTGTAATCCAGAATTCAAAGAGCAATATTAATGTGGCAGAGGGAGCTTTTCCAAGCGGCGCAAGTGTTACATATACAATAGAAGAAACAACTCAACCGCCAACCACCACAACTCCACCAACCACCGCTGCACCAACAACAACGGCACCTGCACCTGTAACAAAACCTTCGACTCAGGTTCCGGCTACGGTGGCACCACCTACAAAAAATTCATCAAGCAAGTCCACAACAAAGAGAAAGAATGTAACAACAACCAAGTCTACAACATCAACAACAGCAGATGTTACTGAAGTTGAAATTACAGAGCAGACAGTTCCTCTTGCAGAACCAAGCTCTAATTCTGTTGGAATGGCAGAATGGAATGAATTGCTTAATTCAACCCAGCAAAAAGAAGCAAATGCAGAAGTTGAACAGGTGAAAAATTCAAAGTCAAAAGCCACAAAATATGCAATAAGTGCTTCTGCGGTTACAGTTACTTTTGCAGCCATAGCTCTTACATATTTAAAGTTTAAAAGATAATAAAAGTATATTTTAGGCGATGCAGTTTTTGCATCGCCTTTTCTTGTTACAAAAAAATCAGCCATAGACAATTCTATGGCTGATTAAATATTAAATTTAATTATTCCATATTTGGAAGCTGAGAAAATCCGTGTTTTAAATCATCGTCAGTTGGAATATAATCTCCCATTGTATGCTCAAGAAATGATGAATAAGCAGTCATATCAAAATATCCTGTTCCTGTAAGACCAAAGAGAATTGTCTTTTCTTCGCCACTCTCTTTGCATTTCAGAGCTTCCTCAATAGCAACATTAATTGCATGAGATGACTCAGGTGCAGGAAGAATACCTTCGCAACGTGCAAACTGAACAGCCGATTCAAAAACTCTTGTCTGCTCAACGCTCCTTGCTTCATCAAGATATCCGTCGTGATAAAGCTTGCTGAGAATAGGGGACATACCGTGATAACGAAGTCCACCTGCGTGGTTTGATGAAGGGATGAATTCACAGCCAAGTGTGTACATTTTTGCAAGAGGTGTAACCTTGCCTGTATCACAAAAGTCGTAAGCGTATTTTCCACGGGTAAGAGAAGGACAAGATGCAGGCTCAACTGCAATAAAGTACGGGTTCTTGCTTCCTTCCAATTTATCTTTCATAAATGGAGCGATAAGACCGCCAAGGTTAGAACCGCCACCTGCACAACCAATAACGATGTCGGGATATTCGTCGTACATCTCCATTGCTGCCTTTGCTTCAAGTCCTATTATGGATTGATGTAAAACAACCTGATTTAGAACAGAGCCAAGAACGTATCTTGAGCAATCTCCCTCAACGGCAGATTCAACAGCTTCGGAAATTGCACAGCCTAATGAACCTGATGTCTCAGGGAATTTTTTGAGAATTGAGCGTCCGACTTTTGTTGTATCTGAAGGACTTGGAATAACTTTTCCACCAAATGTTTCAATAATGTTTCTTCTAAAAGGTTTTTGCATATAACTTCCCTTAACCATATAGACGGTTAGCGGAATGTGATAATAAGCACAAGCCATAGAAAGCGCAGTACCCCATTGACCTGCTCCGGTTTCTGTGGTAAGCGATTTCAGTCCCTGCTCTTTGGCGTAATAAGCCTGAGGAATAGCTGAATTTAGCTTATGACTTCCGGATGTATTGTTACCCTCGAATTTATAATAGATTTTTGCAGGTGTTCCAAGCTCTTTTTCAAGACAATATGCACGAATAAGAGGTGATGGACGGCACATTTTATAAAAGTCTATAATTGGCTCGGGAATATCAATGTATTGTGTTGTGTCATCTAATTCTTGTTTTGCAAGCTCTGTGCAGAATATTGGAGTTAAGTCGTCCAAAGTAACTGGCTTTAATGTTGCCGGGTTAAGCAATGGAGGTTGCTTTTCTTTCATATCAGCACGAACGTTGTACCATTGTTTTGGAATATACTCCTCAGGTAGATTTATACGATACGGTACATTCTTTGACATAGCAATCGCTCCTTTAAAATAAAAAATTGTAATAAAAAAACTCCTGTCCCTAAAACAAGGGACAAGAGAAATTACTCCTGCGGTACCACCCAAATTGACAAATAGCCCACTTTACACGTACAATCATACGCTCTTCAGGATAACGGGAGAAGAACCCGTCAGCCACTACTCGGCAAACTGCCTTTCGCTCTGCCCTCATAAGTCCATTCGATGCAATCCAGTTCTGCCACAATCACACCACCTGTGGCTCTCTTTAAGATGGAAAAATACATCTACTACTCTTAATCAACGGTTTTACTTTATGGTCGATATTATAATTCCAATGTAATAAAATGTCAACCCTTTTTCAAAATGTTTTTAAATTGTTGACATAACTTTTCATTTCTTCTTTGCTCCGAACGGCTTTTGCTCCGTTTATAACCTCTTGCTGTTTGTTTGAATTCATAGAGGAAAAGCAGTCAAGAGCATTTGAGTTTTGTGCAAGTGCAAGGCTAAATCCAATTGGTAAATCTTTAAATAAATTGTTCTTAGAATTCATTTGGTACTTCCTCCTGTTGGTTATAGTGTTCAGCAACAAGCATTAATTCGCCAATAGTTGATATTTCGGCATTGCTTGATAATATCTTGCTTTTGATTTTCGGAGGAAGAGAGTTGTAATAGCTAAAAAACTCTTCGTCGCTTTTGTTTATATTCATAATATTTCACCTCTAAAAAATTGTTCATTAATATTATTGCTACTAAAAGATGAAATATTATAAAAAAATAAGAGCAACAGGCTCGTTG
>CAYMZO010000129.1:0-4021 GCA_964394885.1 uncultured Eubacteriales bacterium
TTGTAAACTCCATTCTCGTCTGGAACAAAACCAAAACCGTCGGCACCAATCACAATGCAACTAATCTTATTAAAAAAATGAGTATGCGTTCAGATAAATATCAAATATGCGAAGCAATTAATATTGAAGATGGAATGGAGCAAATTAAATCAAGAATTGATAAATATGATGGTGCAATAATTTGTGATGCACCAAGTAAAGTTAGAAATGATATTCTTAAATATTGTTTTGAAACTTCAAAGAGAACCTATATTACTCCTAAAATTTCAGATGTAATTATAAGAGGAGCAGACGAACTTAATTTGTTTGACACACCAATTCTTTTGTGCAGGAACAGAGGTCTTTCAATCGAGCAGAGATTTTTCAAAAGATTTTTTGACTTATTGCTTTCAATAATTGCACTTGTTGTTCTTTCTCCGTTGTTGCTTATTGTTGCACTTTCAATTAAAATCTATGATGGCGGTCCTATTTTCTATGCGCAGGAGAGAGTTACTCTTGACGGTAAAAAGTTCAATATATATAAATTCAGAAGTATGATAGTTAACGCCGAAGCAGACGGTCATTCAATTCCTGCAACAGATAACGACCCGAGAATTACTCCTGTTGGCAAGATAATCAGAAAGACAAGGCTTGATGAATTTCCACAGCTTATCAATATAATTAAAGGCGATATGTCGATAGTTGGTCCAAGACCTGAAAGAACAGAGCACGTTGAGCAATATACAAAAGAAATGCCTGAGTTTAGATATAGAACAAAGGTTAAAGCGGGACTTACAGGCTATGCACAGATTTACGGTAAATATAATACAACGGCTTACGATAAATTAAAGCTTGATATGATGTATATTGAAAACTATTCTCTTCGTCTTGACCTTCAGTTGATTATAATGACTGTTAAAGTATTGTTTATGAAAGAGAGTACCGAAGGCTTTGAGCAAGGCGAGCATATGAATTAAATAAATATTAAATGCACCGTATTAACTGACGGTGCATTTTTTTATTTTAAGATAAAAATCTTACTCTATATCCTCTATATCGTAATATTTTTACATATGTGTCTATTGGTTAGACCCCTTACTTGTTTAAAATTTAACTCTCTGATTTTTGCATTCCGTAATGTGTACGGTGTTATCTGAATATAAAAATTCCTCCTATGGTAGATTAATTAGTTCTACCACAGGAGGTTTATTTTTTATTGTCTGCTTTACTGGCTACGTTTATAAAGAATAAAGGCTTTGCTTTTACAAAGATTAAAGAGCCTCAACAATATCTTTTGTATCTCTTGCAATTACAAGCTCTTCATTTGTAGGAATAACAAAAACAGATACTGCAGAGTCGCTTGCAGAAATTCTTCCGCCTTTGCCTCTGATGCACTCTTCATTTGCTTTCTCATCAAACTTAACACCGAGATATGTGAGATTTTCACAAACTGTTTTTCTGAGAAGAGCAACGTTCTCTCCAATACCACCGGTAAATACAATTGAATCTACACCGTTTAAAGCTGCAGCATAAGAACCAATGAATTTTCTGATTTGATAGTACATTATTTTACGAGAAAGAATAGCACGCTCATTTCCTTGCTCACAAGCAACACCGATATCACGGTCATCACTTGAAACACCGGAAATTCCGAGTACGCCTGATTTCTTGTTAAGAATTTCGCTGGTTTCTTTTGGTGTCCAGCCCTCTTTCTCCTGTAAATATGTAATTACAGAAGGGTCAACAGCACCACAACGAGTACCCATAATAAATCCGTCAAGAGGAGTAAGACCCATACTTGTATCAATAACTTTTCCGTCTTTAATAGCGGTGATAGAGGAACCGTTTCCAAGATGACAGGTAATAATCTTTGTGCCCTCAAGGCTCTTGCCCATAAGCTTTGCACATTCGTTGCTTACATATCTGTGTGAAGAACCGTGGAAGCCATAACGTCTGACCTTGTATTTCTCATAATATTCATAAGGAACAGGGAAAAGATAAGCTTCAGGAGGCATAGTGCTGTGGAATGCGTTGTCAAATACAACAACCTGTGGTTTATCCTTACCAAAAGCCTCAGTACAGCCCTGAATACCCTGTAAATGTGCAGCGTTATGAAGTGGAGCAAGGTCGCACAACTCCTGAATACCTTTGATTACTTCATCAGTAACAAGAACGCTCTTGTTAAACAATGAGCCACCCTGAACTATTCTGTGTCCGACAGCGGCAATTTCATCAAGGCTGTCAATGACTTTGCAGTCGCCTGATGTAAGAGCATTTTTAACTTCAAGAAAAGCAAGGGTGTGGTTAGGCAAATTAATATCATAAGAGAACTTGCGTCCATCGCTTGTTTTACCTTCAATGTGTCCGTCAATACCAATACGTTCGCAAAGTCCTTTTGCGATGACAGATTCATCATCCATGTTGAGAAGCTGATATTTTAAAGAAGAGCTTCCGGCGTTAATTACCAAAATTTTCAAAAATAAAACCTCCAGAAAGTGATTAATTTGTTGCCTTGAAACAATATACAAATTAATATATAATAAATCTTACTAATTATACACTATACAATTAAACAATTCAATATTTAGTATAATTGAATAAAAGTTAAAAAATATAAAAATATATGGTGATATTAATGAATATTCACGGAATAATTGCAGAATACAATCCTTTCCATAATGGGCACCAATTTTTAATTGAACAGTGTAGGGAACAAGGTGCATCTCATATAGTGGTTGCAATGAGTGGCAATTTTGTTCAGCGTGGAGAACCGGCACTGTTAGATAAATGGACAAGAGCTAAGTCTGCATTACTTTGTGGAGCAGATTTGATTGTTGAAATTCCGCTTGTATGGTCGCTGTCCTCGGCAGAGGGATTTGCAAGAGGAGGGGTAGAAATATTAAACGGTCTTGGCTGTGTAACTTCATTAAGCTTTGGCAGTGAATGTGCTAAGCTTTCTGATTTACAAGCACTCGAACAGGCTATACGTATGCCAAAAACAGATGAAAGAATTAAGCATTACCTTAAAGATTTTGTAAGCTATCCGTCGGCAAGACAAAAGGCTGTTGCAGATGTTTGTGGAAAAGAGATTGCATCCTTGCTCGAAAGCCCGAATGATATTCTTGGAGTCGAATATATAAAGGCGATAAATGAAATAAATTCACAAATAAAACCCAATCCAATAAAAAGAACGGGGCCTAATCACGATGCTGAAGATTCATACAAGGAATTTTTAAGTGCAACACAAATAAGAAAACAACTTATGAATGGCGAATATAGATGCTTTGACTATGTACCTCCGCAGGTCGCAGACCTTATAAATATGCAGATGGGACTTGGGAAAGCTCCTGTAAGCATAAAAGAAATAGAAACTTCAATATTGTCAAAGCTTCGTGTTATGGATGTTGAAACCATAAAAAATGCACCTGACGTATCAGAAGGCCTTGAAAATAGGATAGCAAGCTGTGTAAAACAATCAATGTCCGTTGAGGATTTATATGGTAGAATCAAGACAAAGAGATATACCTATTCAAGAATAAGACGAATAATAATGTCCTTGTTTTTGGGAGTAAAGGCATCTGACTTTACACCTGATCCACCATATATAAGAGTGCTTGGCTTTAACGATAAAGGGCAAGAAATATTAAAAAGTGCAAAGAAAACATCAACACTGCCTATAATAATGAAATCGTCTCAAATAAAGAGCTTGGATGACTATGCACAAAAAATATTTGCACTTGAATGCTCGTCAACAGATATATATACTCTTGCAATGCCCACACCATTGCCGTGTGGAATGGAAATGACAGAAAATGTAGTGATAATTTAGCTTTTAAAAATCAAAAAATAATAAGTAGTAAGTATAAAATTTTCAATGCTTTTATAATGACAAAAGGGACAATCCGTAATTGGAATTGTCCCTTTTAAAATTTAATTATTATTTTGTAAAATTTAAGCGTTCAAAAAAATTCCGATACAGTGTTCGTCATCAAATCCTGTGATTTTTACATCCTTTAATTCTCCGTGTAAGTCTTTGCAGTAT
>CAYMZO010000130.1:0-4021 GCA_964394885.1 uncultured Eubacteriales bacterium
ATTTGAATTTAAAGCTTCTGCTTTTATTATAATTTTATTGCCTGTAAATATCAATACAATTTACTTGTTGACTGTTTTATAAGTCATATATTAATGTAATATTTTTTTAAAAAACCGCCTGACTTTTTAAAATCAAGCGGTTTTAAGCATTTTTTAATAATAAATTATTTATTGGGTCGAAAAGCGTTTTTTCAGCACTTCATAATGGTTTCGATTAGATTTATCTCCGTTGTTATCAGGAAACAGGCAAAACGGCAAACTGTCTGTATTCCTATGCTTTATTACGCACTTGCAACATTGACCGTGATTTGGACAAGTTGTTTTAGGGCAGGCACATTCCTTTACATTTTCACAGGACATTTTTTTGTATCTCCTTTTTTAACAGGCTGATTATCTCATCGGGCTTTAAGACCTTACCGTATGATAAAACCTTACCGTTATAAACGATTGCGGGAGTTGTCATAACTCCGTAACGGGCAATTTCGGAAAAGTCGGTTATATGCTCAATGGTTGTGTCCATTTCAAGCTCCTTTAATGCCTTTAGTGTGTTCTCTTCCAATTCATTGCACTTGGCACAACCACTGCCCAAAATTTTTACCAACGAATTTTCGACGGAAGATTTTTTTATATTTGTGTCTGCGGTTACATTGGATTTTAAATCGTTAACAACTTCGTTTTTACCTTTTTTAATAAAATTAAACATAGTTTTAAAAAACCTCCTAAACAAATAAAAATTGCAGAGCATTAAACAAATAGCCTATTACAATAATTCCAACCGATACAATTCCAACAAATAATGCAAGCAGTTTAGGTTTTATTGCTTTTTTAATCATTATTATTGAAGGTACGGAAAGAGCGGTAACACCCATCATAAAGGACAGAATAGTTCCTAAACCTACGCCTTTTGAATAAAGTGCCTCTGCGATTGGAATAGTTCCGAAAATATCGGCATACATCGGAATGCCTACAACCGTTGCAATTAAAACCGAAAACGGATTATTTTCTCCCAATACATTTTGTATCCATTCGGTTGGTATCCAGTTGTGAATAACAGCACCGATTCCAACCCCTGCAATAACATACCAAAACACTTTTTTTACCGTTGCCGTAACCTGCTCTTTTGAGTAAATCACACGTTCTTTTTTACTCAAATCAGGTTCTTCTATGTTTATGCTTGAGCTGTTTTTTACAAAATCTTCAACATATTTTTCCATTTTGAGCTTTTCAATAATTGTTCCGCCTATAACAGCAAGAATAAGTCCTACCAAAACGTAGGCAACAGCAATTTTCCATCCAAAAACACTTGTAAGCAGAATTAGCGAGCCTAAATCAACAAGCGGTGATGAAATAAGAAAGCTAAAAGTTACTCCAACAGGCAAGCCTGCACTTGTAAATCCAATAAACAGGGGTATTGAAGAGCAAGAGCAAAAAGGTGTTACAGTTCCAAGCAATGCCGCTAAAATATTTGCCCAGACTCCGTGAAATCGGCTTAAAATTCTTTTTGTTCTTTCGGGCGGAAAATAGCTTTGAATATAACTGATTATAAATATCAAAACAGATAATAAAATAAAAATCTTTATTGTGTCATAAATAAAGAACTGCAAACTTCCGCCTATGCGGTTTGATATATCCAAGCCAAGTAAAGAAAGCAGGTTTCCTATAAGGTCGTTTAACCATTTCATACCCAAAACTTGATTTTGAATTATATTCCACATTAACAGCTATCACCGTCCTTACAACATTCAAGTGATGATATAAACTCTTTAAATTTATTCATTGTTTCGCAAGAAAGCGAATAGTGAGACCACTTTCCTTCCTTACGTGTATTTACCAATCCGCACTCACTTAAAACTCTCATATGATGAGATAAAGTTGGCTGTGTAATTTCAAATTCCTCTAAAATTTTGCAAGCACACTTTTCTCCGTCAGAAAGCATTTGCACGATTTTAAGTCTGTTGCTGTCTCCGAGTGCTTTGCAAATTAAGGCAATATCAATTTCATTCATTTTGTTCGTTTGATTCATTTCATTCACCTCATATAGATATTTGTCTATATGTTATCATACGCATAGATGCTTGTCAATGTGATAATTTATTTAATTTTTATTTATAAATAAATACAAAAATAGGGCTGACACATTATAGGTCAGTCCTATAACTTTTAAAAGGATACTCTTATTCAGTTTTTACAGGGTCTGATTTTTCATTGCTTTCTTTTAGTTTTTTCATTGCCTTTTTAAATTCAAACAAAAATAGGATTACGGTTATTGTTACAGCGATAACGTCGGAAACAGGCTCTGCAAGGTAAATTGCCAAAGTTTTATTTTCCATAAGGCTCGGAAGTATATATATAAACGGCAGCAACAGTCCAAACTTTCTTACTATTGCAAGAATTGTTGACGTTTTTGCATTGCCTAAGGCAATTAGTGTCATTTGACAGGAAATTTGTATTCCCATAACAAAAAGTGCCGCACCATACACTTTAAGAGCCTTACTTGTAAAGGCAATAAGCTCCGTATCGGACGTAAATATCTTTGAGAAAATTTGCGGGAAAAACATTACAAGAGCCCACATAAGGGTTGAATATATAACGCTCCATAAAAACAAAAGTTTAAATGTCTTTTTAACTCGCTGTGCATTCTTTGCACCATAATTATAGCCGGTTATAGGCTGTGCACCCTGTGCAATGCCCTGCAACGGCAACAGTGAAAACTGCATAACGCTTATTAAAATTGTCATTGCACCAACCGCAATATCTCCACCGTATCTTAAAAGTGAAGCATTAAAGCAAACCGCAATTACACTTTCGCTTGACTGCATAATAAACGGTGCTGTTCCAAGTGATATGCAAGGAAGTATGACGTCTTTTTGAAGCTTTAAGTTTGATTTTTTTATCTTTAATGCTGTTCTTCTGCCACACAAGAAGTAGATTACCCAGATTGCAGACACGGTCTGTGAAATTACAGTTGCGAGTGCTGCACCCCTTACTCCCATATTAAATCCGAAAATAAAAATCGGGTCAAGAATTATATTTAAAACAGCACCGATTATTACCGTTTGCATACTTTTTGCCGAAAATCCCTGAGCGGTTATAAACGCATTAAGACCCAGAGTAAGCTGTACGGAAAGAGTACCTAAGGCATAAATATTCATATAATTTTCAGCAAATTCTATGGTGTTTTCGCTTGCACCGAACATAAGCAAAAACTCTCTGTTCCAAACAAGCAGAACTGTTGTTAAAATCAATGAAATTATAATTTGTAGGGCAAAGCAGTTGCCAAGAATTTTTTCTGCGTGGTCGGTATCTCTCTGTCCCATATAAATTGATGCTCTTGTTGCTCCACCGAGGCTTACAAGTGCAGAAAACGATGCAATAACCATAATTATGGGCATACATACTCCGACCCCTGTAAGTGCCAACGCTCCAACATCTTTAATATGGCCGATATAAACCCTGTCAACCAGATTGTAAAGCATATTTATTATCTGTGCCAATATTGTCGGCAATGAAAGTTTGAATAAAAGCTTTCCTATTGGCTCTTTTCCTAAAAGCTCGTTGCTTTGCTGCATTTTTTAAATCTCCCTTTTTACGTTTTTATGTTTTTGCATTTTTGCATTTTTTTATTTATAAATATCTTTTTGCATTTTCATATATTTTTTTATTAAATTCTTCATAAAGCTCTATTTCTTCATTTGAAAAATCTTCAAATAAAAGACTGGAGAAATTATCTTGTGCAAGGTGTATGCATTTTACAATTTCTTCTGATTTTTCGGTAAGCTTAAGATGAATTCGCCTGCGGTCTTTTTTATCCTGTGCTCTTTCAAGCATTCCTTTAGTTATTAGCATTTCAACCGCCTGTGATACATTTGCCTTTGAAATCATTCTGTATTCTATAATATCACTTGCGGTGTCTTTTTCAGGGTTGTTTGACAAAAATGCAAGCACGTCAACCTCTGTTTTTGTAAGCTCATATTTTTTGCAAACATCAGAAATAAGCTTGTCATACAATTTGATAGAGTAT
>CAYMZO010000131.1:0-3939 GCA_964394885.1 uncultured Eubacteriales bacterium
ATGATGATATAAATATTTGCGAATTGCTTAGATTATATCTCGAAAAAGAGGGCTATTCAGTTGCAATAGCAAATGATGGAGAGGCAGCAGTTATTGCTTTTAATGAGCAAAAGCCGGACCTTGTTGTACTTGATATAATGCTTCCTAAGCTTGATGGTTGGCAGGTTTGCAGAGAAATCAGAAAAACTTCTGATAAACCTATTATTATGGTAACAGCAAAGGGCGAAACTTTTGATAAAGTTTTAGGTCTTGAACTGGGTGCAGATGACTATGTTGTAAAGCCTTTTGATGCCAAGGAGATTGTCGCAAGAATTAAGGCAGTTCTCAGAAGAACGTCGTCGACAACAGAAGATTCAAATAAGCTTGTTGAGTTTGATGGACTTTCAATTAATCTCACTAACTATGAACTGAAAGTAAAGGGAGAGCAAATAAGCACTCCACCAAAAGAATTGGAGCTTATATATCACCTTGCAAGCAATCCAAACAGAGTATTTACAAGAGACCAGCTTCTTGATGAGGTATGGGGATTTGATTATTACGGAGACTCAAGAACAGTTGACGTTCACGTCAAACGTCTTCGTGAAAAGCTTGAAGGAGTATCTCCAAAATGGGAATTGAAAACCGTTTGGGGAGTAGGATATAAGTTTGAGATAAAAGAACAGTAAAAGTTTTTGAGGTATTGAGATGGATGGTAAAAAGAACAGTCTTTTTAAAAAATATTTTGTCGCATCGGTTTCCATTTTGCTTGCCAGTGTGCTGATAATGGGAATATCACTGTTGTCTTTTGTGTCTGATTATTGGACAACAAGCAAGGTTGATATGCTAACCGAGAACGTAAAGACGGTTGCGGCAACAACAGAGGATTTGTTTGAGTCGGGAAAGATTCAAATGGATAATGACACATCCATCTTTATAATGTGCAATATGCTTAATATAGTTTCGTCGTCGATAGATGCAGATGTATTTATAACCGATTTAAACGGAAGAGTAATTCTCTGCAAGGATCTTCTTTCCACGGATATGGAAATTATAAACAACGGAAACTGTCCTAAGCATAATGGATACATAGTTCCCAAACGTTTGCTTGATAGAGCAAACAATGAAAGCAAATATTCAATGGATAATCTTGACGGAATGTATGATGAAACCCATATAATCGTCAGCGAAAAGATACAGACAAATGGTAAGACGATCGGCTACGTGTTTGCAACCGAACCGGTAGTTGAAGGATTTCGTCCGTTTATTTCGGGAATGCTAAAACTGTTTGTGTTTGCAGCCTTAATAACAATAGTACTTACATCTACTGTTGTTTATGGATTTACTTATAGCATTACACGTCCTCTGCACGAAATGTCTAAAATGGTAAAAAGCTATGCAAATGGAGATTTTTCTAAGAGAGCGGTAGTTACAAATAATGATGAGCTGGGAGAACTTGCCAACGGACTCAACTCAATGGCAAAATCGCTTGCTGCACTTGAATCGTCCCGTAGAAGCTTTGTGGCTAACGTTTCCCACGAGTTAAAAACACCAATGACAACTATCGGCGGATTTATAGACGGAATACTCGACGGAACAATACCTCCTGAAAAGCAGGATTACTATCTCAGAATAGTTTCTGACGAGGTCAAACGTCTTTCAAGGCTTGTTATTTCTATGCTCAACTTGTCAAAAATAGAGGCGGGAGAGCTTACTTTAAATGTAAACAACTTTGACATATCACATATGATATTCAATATCCTTGTAACCTTTGAGCAAAGAATTGATAAAAAACACATTATGGTTGAAGGGCTTGAAAATATTCAGACTATATGTGTTGAGGCAGACGAGGATTTAATACATCAAGTTGTTTATAACCTTGTGGACAATGCTGTTAAATTTACAGATGACGGCGGTTCAATCTGTGTTTCAGTGGCACAGGAAAACGATAGAGTAATAGCAGGCATAAGGAATACGGGTGATGGAATTCCTGCTGACGAAGTTTCACAAATATTTGAGAGATTTTATAAGGTTGACAAATCCAGAAGCGAAGATATTAAGGGTGCAGGACTTGGTTTATATCTTGTAAAGAGCATTATTGAAATGCACGGTGGGCAGATTGCAGCTCACAGTAAGCAAGGGGAATATACCGAATTTATTTTCTGGCTTCCAAAGAAAATGAATAAGTGATATGTTCTCGTTTAATATATAATTTGTTTTGTAAAACAGGATAACTACTTGTCTTTTTTGCAAAATAAAGATAAAGTTTTGACACAGAGGTGCTATTATGGACGATTATAACAAAAACAATATGGATGAATCGAATGAGTCAAACAATAACTCTACTCCGCCGAATGGTTATTATGGTCAGATGAATACTGAAAATAACAATTCTAACTTTTCAAACCAGCCCATTTATCAGACTTCACCGTCAGGAGGAAAACCTAAAAAGCCGAATAAAAAAGGTCTTGGTGTGTTTATAGGTATCCTTGTCGCTGTTGTTGTAGTGTGTGGAATTGTAATTGCAATTGCCTTTTTAGGTGAAGATTCAGATGATAAAAAAGGTGAGACAACGACCAGTCAGAACGGAGATTCAGCATTGGAAATTCATTCCACACCATCGGGTGATGATAAAGATGTTCCAACCGAGGGTGTGCTTACAAGTGTTCAGGTCGCCAATAAGGTCTCAGATTCTGTAATTGCGGTTCTTGCTTATCAGGATAATAGGCTTATCGGAGAAGGCTCCGGAGTTATTATGGGAGTAGACAGCCAAAAAACAGGCACATATATTATTACTTGTGCACATATTATAAACTCTACCGGCACTTCGGTTAAAATTCAGACAAGCGATGAGAAAAAATATGATGCAGAAATTATAGGATACGATAATAAGACAGATATTGGAGTCCTTAGAGTTTCAAAGACAGGATTTTCTGCAGCTGAATTTGGAGATTCTTCAAAGCTTCAAAAGGGTGAAAATGTCTATGCAATAGGAAATCCGGGCGGAACAGCATTCTATGGTTCGTTTACATCCGGAGTAGTTTCTGCAATGGACAGATTAACAGCTGCCGGAGAAACAGGATATTCAATGCCTTGTATTCAGCACGATGCAGCGATAAACCCCGGAAACTCGGGTGGTGCACTTGTAAACTGTTACGGACAGGTCGTGGGTATTAACTCATCTAAGATAGCAGATACAGAATACGAAGGTATGGGCTTTGCAATTCCGATTACTGTTGCAAAAGATGTTGTAGATAAAATAATTTCAAATGGATATGTTCCAAACAGACCAAAGCTTGGAATTAGTTACAGCGAAGTTAGTTATAGTCAGACATACAGTATGGTTGTACAGATTAAGGGACTTCCAAACGGCTCTGTTGTAATTGCTGCCATTGACGATAATAGTAGCATTAAGGATACACAGGCTCAGGTTGGAGATTTAATAACTGCTGTTAACGGTAAAAAACTTACAACTTCAAGCATTTTACTTGATGAAATTGAAAACAGCAAAGTTGGAGATACCTTAAAGCTGTCAATATGCCATATCAATAATGATTATAGTGTTAAAGAGTTTGAAATAAACGTTAAGCTAATCGAGGACAAAGGTTCAAACTAAAAATAAAATAATAAAAAGCATTAAAGCGAAAGCTTTAATGCTTTTTGTGTGTTAACTTATTTTTGCCAACCCATTTTTATTGGAAGCCACCAAGTAAAGCCAAAGAGGAGTGTGCAAATTGCACTTGAGAATTTTTTTCTTCCGCTTTCTGCTCCTGTTTTAACTCCAATAATAATTGCTTCAACAATATGCATTATGGCAACTGCACCGAAAAGCCACCATTTCTTTTTCTTGATACCGAGAATTAAACCGACTATGTACAAAATTATGCAACCGATTTTGCCGCCGATAAATGAATAGCGAATTATATTATCCTTTTTCATTATATCTTATCTCCCATGTTTTTT
>CAYMZO010000132.1:0-3837 GCA_964394885.1 uncultured Eubacteriales bacterium
GATTTTAATTTTTTTCTTGCCTCAGTTTTAAGTTTAAAATGTTAATAATTTTTCCCATTTATATACTAACATAAAAAACCAAAAAATATACCTCACACATTATATTATGTGTGAGGTAATTCACGTTATTTATAAATAATCAAATTAGTTTACAAATAAAAATTATTCGCCCTTCATTTCAAGGAGCTTAACTTTTCCTTCATAAGAGTCAGAGCTTACCTTGATTGAATCAAAGATAGCAGCACGAATGTCGTCATCTTTAACGCCGAGCTCATCGAAACAATACTTTGTATCCATGAAGAGGTCAAGGTCCATAATCTCAGCAAGACCTGTTGTTATGATACCTGGCTGAATGCCTCTCTTAGCGAAATCTTTGTCCATCTTTTTGCCGAACATAGCGAACATCCAAACAGGAATGCCAACAACTTTTCTGTTTGCACCCATTCCTCTTGCATCATAAACAATGTGAAGGAAGTCGTCCCACTTCATATTGTAGCAAGAAATTGGCCATGCCTTCTGATGGTTGAATTTAGCATAATCTTTATACTCAGCAGCGCCAACGATTGATTCACCAACCTGACGAACTGTAAGCATAGCTGTACCGCCCTTTGGATAGAAAGTGCAAGGGAATTTGTCCATCATCTTGAGCTGCTCAATAAGGATAACCCAAACTGGCTTACGTCCTGGCTGTGTTCCGAAGATGTAAGGAAGCTCAAGAACTGAAACGTCAAAGTTCTCGTCAGCATAAGAGAAAGCAAGGTTCTCTTGATCAATACGGCTCTTTATGTACATATGTTGCTCAGTGAGCTTCATGTCCGGGCGCTCTTTTGCAAGATATGCGAAATATGAACCAAGAATAACAGCCTTCTTAACACCAACTTCTTTAGCGATAGGAAGCATACGCTTAAGAGGAGCAATGTTGTATTTGTAGTAAGCGTCGTAAACTGGAGCTGGGAACTCAACTCTCTCGTCAACACCGGTAGCAAATACGAAGCAGTCGCAACCCTTCATCATTTCCTTGATTTCATCATCACTTCTGTCGTTGATGTTACCCATAACGAGTTCCATTTCCTCAGGAATTGGAGCACCAACTGGAAGTGGAGGAAGAGCAACAGACTTAACCTGATGTCCTCTCTCGATGAAAATTCTTGCGGCTTCGCATCCGAGCAAGCCTGTTCCGCCGATCATAAATACTTTCATAAAAACGATTCTCCTTTTTAAAATAGTTTTTTGAGTACTTATATAGTTTAAATCGCTTTACATAGAAAGTCAACGATTTTTGGTATTTTTATTGGATAAAAATTGGATATAAAAGGAATAAAAATCTTTTGCGAAAAAACCATTTATATAATTCACACAAATTATACTATTCCTTTTTGGTGGGAATGTTGAAATGTAAAATATCGTAAAACAAAATTTTATTTATTGAAAATCATAGGCAATTATGTTAAAATAAAAAGCAACACATAATTATTATTTATGTAAATTGAATAAATTTTGTCGTATTTTGGCGAATTTAAGGAGGAACGGAAATTGAAAACATATAATTCAAGCAACATTAGAAACATTGTTGTTGCAGGACACAGCGGAAGAGGAAAAACAACCCTTTGCGAAGCAATGCTCTATCTTTCAGGAGCAACAGAAAGACTTGGCAGAGTGTCTGAAGGCAATACTGTTATGGACTTTGATGCTGATGAGAAAAAGCGTGGAGTAACAGTTTCGGCATCGGTTGCACCGCTTGAGTGGAAGGATGTAAAAATAAATCTTATCGATACTCCGGGCCTTTTTGATTTTGCAGGAGGACTAAGCGAAGCGGTTCGTGCCGCAGGCTGTGCATTGATAATAACAGATGCAGAAAAGGCAAAGTATGACGTTGGAGCAGAAAAGGCCTTTAAGGCGGCAGATGCAAGAGGCATCTCAAAAATTTTTGTAGTTACAAAAACAGATGCGGAAAATGCAAATTTCGGAAATCTTTTTGAAGAGCTAAAGGCAGTACACGGACCAAAGTTGTGTCCTGTTGTTGTACCGTACATAGAAGACAGTAAGATAAAATACTTTGTAAATTTTGCCCAGAATAAGGCTTATGAATATAAAGACGGAAAGGCATCCGTAGTTGAAATGCCACAAAGTGAAAAGCTTGATGCAATGAGAGAGATGTTTAATGAATCTGTTGCGGAATCAAGTGAAGAACTTATGGAAAAATTCTTTGCAGGAGAAAAGTTTACAGAGGTTGAGGCGATAAGCGGACTTTTAAATGGTGTTGTTGAAGGCACGATTTATCCGATTTATGCCTGTTCGGGATACACTCTCGATGCTGTTGACCTTTTGCTTGACGGAATTGTAAATTTTGGACCAAGCCTTGCCGAAAGAACAGGCGAAACAGCTGTTGATGCAGACGGTAACGAGGTTGTTCTTCCCTGCGATGAAAACGGACCACTTGCAGCAATTTGCTTTAAGACGATTGCAGACCCGTTTGTTGGAAAAATGTCATTTGTTAAGGTCGCATCGGGAAAGATAACTTCCGATACACCTGCCTATAATACAAGAACAGGCGAAACTCAAAGAATGGGCAAACTTGTATTTGCAAGGGGTGGAAAGCAGGAGGAAACAAGCCGCATAAGTGCAGGAGATATTGGCGTAATAACCAAGCTTTCAGGTCTTAAAACAGGAGACACTTTGAGCAGTGCCAAAAAGCCTTTAACCTTAAAAGGAATTGAGTCGCCTTTACCTTGCCTTTCAATGGCAATTAAGGCACGCAAAAAGGGAGAGGAAGAAAAGGTGGCTGCTGCACTCATTAAGCTTATGGGTGAAGACCAAACCATAAAATTCTTTACAAACCACGAAACCAAAGAACAGATACTTTCAGGTCTCGGTGAACAGCATTTGGATGTTATAGTAACAAAGCTTAAAAATAAATTTGGTGTTGAGGTTGACCTTTCTGTGCCAAGAGTTGCATATAGAGAAACCATAAAGAAAAAGGTCGAGGTTCAGGGAAGACATAAAAAGCAGTCCGGTGGACACGGTCAGTTTGGCGATGTGTTCGTTAGATTTGAGCCTTGTGATAGTGAAGAGCTTGTATTTGGTGAAGAGGTATTCGGCGGTTCTGTTCCAAAGAATTTCTTCCCGGCAGTTGAAAAAGGACTGCGTGAATCCGCTGAAAAGGGAGTTCTTGCAGGCTATCCTATGGTAGGCTTAAAGGCAACACTTTATGACGGTTCTTATCATCCGGTTGACTCGTCGGAAATGGCTTTTAAAACAGCGGCATCTCTTGCTTATAAAAATGGAATACCTCAGGCAAACCCTGTAATACTTGAACCGATAGGAACTCTTACAGCATATATGCCAGACGAAAATATGGGCGACATTATGGGCGATATTACTAAGCGTCGTGGAAGAGTTCTTGGTATGGGTACATCAGAAAACGACCCCGGAATGCAGGAGATAACAGCTGAAGTTCCGATGGCTGAAATGGGTAATTTCCCAACAATTCTTCGTTCTGTAACAAGAGGAAGAGGGTATTTTTCGGTTGAATTTGCTCGCTACGAAGAAGCACCTGCAAATGTTGCAGAAAAGGTAATAGAGGATTCCAAAAAGGTTGCAGAATAAAACTTACCGTTAACTGTTAAAAAGGTTGCAGAATAAAATTAAATGTTGTGAATTTTTAATATGTTTATTAAAAGGTCCTGTGATAATTCACGGGACCTTTTCTTGTGTTGATGCTGATAAAATAATTTTAATAAATGTGATTTTAAAGGCAGATAAAGAAGCAGATAAAGAAGCAGATACCGATTTATCGACAGGTCTAAACTCAAACATGATGCACCGATTGTTTTTGTC
>CAYMZO010000133.1:0-3826 GCA_964394885.1 uncultured Eubacteriales bacterium
GGAATTATTATACAAAAATTTGCATACTGATTTTGTTATTGTTTACACATTCAAATTTAACAATATACTTTATAGAATGGAGAAAGTTAAAATGAATTATAAAAAGATGGTTGTAGAAGCAGGAATAAGAATGTCGGACAGCAATTTGACAGTTGAAACCTGGGGAAATATTAGCGTGAAAGACCCTGAAACAGGTCTTGTATACTTAACTCCGAGTGGAATGAACTATTATGAATGCACTGAAGACGATATGGTGGTTTGCAATTTAGACGGACAGGTTGTTGAGGGAAAAAGAAAACCGACGGTAGAAAAAGATTTGCACCTTTTAATCTATAAAAACAGACCGGAGATAAATGCTATTGTGCATACACACCCAATTTATTCAACGGTTTTTGCCTGCCTTGGAAAGGATATTCCACAGGTGATTGATGAGGCGGCTCAGGTTTTTGGAGACGTTGTCAGGGTGGCAGAATATGCACTTCCCGGTACTCAGGAGTTGGCACAAAATTGTCTTGACGCTCTCGGAGAAAAGTCAAATGCCTGTCTTTTAAAATCACACGGTGCGGTATGCCTTGGAAATGATATAGAAAAAGCGTTTAAAGTGGCAAAGGTACTCGAGATGACAGCACAGATATATCAGATGGTGCTGTCAATAGGAACTCCGTATAAAATATCAGATGAAAATATACAGACAATGCTTGATTTCGCAACCAATCATTATGGTCAAGGCAAATAAAAATATTTACCCAATATGTTAAATTATTAATAGTATATCTAAAACAAAAAAAGCAGTAGGACGTTTTGCATATAAATAAGCCGTATAAGATGCACTTTTTATACAAAACACAAGGGCGTTTATGCACTTATATGTATAATATTAAGAATACACTAATAAATAAAAATTTTTGTTGGAAATTTTATTCGTTTGTGATATTATTATACCAAACCATTTTTGAACAATAGTTTTATGAATCACACATGGAGGGAGTTTTTTAGAATGGTTAAATATGTTTATCTGTTCTCAGAGGGCAATGGCTCAATGAGAGAGCTGCTTGGCGGCAAAGGTGCAAACCTTGCAGAAATGACAAATCTTGGAATGCCTGTACCACAGGGATTCACAATTACAACAGAAGCTTGCACAAGATATTATGATGATGGTGAGAAGATTTCTTCAGAAATCGAGCAGGAAATCTATGACTATCTTAAGAAGATGGAAGAAATCACAGGAAAGCAATTCGGTGATATAGACAATCCTCTTCTTGTTTCAGTTCGTTCAGGTGCTCGTGCATCAATGCCTGGTATGATGGATACAATTCTTAACCTTGGTCTTAATGACGAGGTTGTTTTAGGTCTTGCAAAGCTCACAAACAACGAGCGTTTTGCATACGATAGTTATCGTCGTTTCATCCAGATGTATTCAGACGTTGTTATGGAACTTCCAAAGAAGCGTTTTGAAGTTATCATTGACGATATGAAGAGCAAAAAGGGCGTAAAGCTTGATACAGAGCTTGACACTAACGATCTTAAAGAGATGGTTCAGTTGTTCAAGGCATTCTACAAGCAAGAGCTCGGTTCAGACTTCCCAACAGAGCCTCGTGAGCAACTTATGGGTGCTGTTAAGGCTGTTTTCAGAAGTTGGAACAATGAAAGAGCTATTTACTACCGTCGAATGAACGACATCCCATCTTCATGGGGTACAGCAGTTAACGTTCAGTCAATGGTATTCGGTAATATGGGCGACGATTCAGGTACAGGTGTTGCTTTCACAAGAGACCCTGCAACTGGAGACAAGAACCTCTACGGTGAGTTCCTTATGAACGCACAGGGTGAGGACGTTGTTGCCGGTGTTCGTACACCACAGCCAATTGCTCAGCTTAAGGACACAATGCCTGCAGTTTATGAGCAGTTCGCAACAATCGCTAATAACCTTGAAAAGCACTACAAGGATATGCAGGATATGGAGTTCACCATTGAAAAGGGCAAGCTCTATATGCTTCAGACAAGAAACGGTAAGAGAACAGCAACAGCAGCTCTTAAAGTTGCTTGCGACCTTGTTGACGAGGGTATGATTACAAAAGAGCAGGCATTGCTTATGGTTGATCCAAAACAACTCGATGCTCTTCTTCACCCACAGTTCGATGTTAAAGCACTTAAGGCTGCAACACCAGCAGCATCAGCACTTCCAGCATCACCAGGAGCTGCTTGTGGTAAGGTTGTATTTACAGCACAAGAAGCAATCGAAGTTTCTAAGACAGGCGACCCGGTTATCCTTGTTCGTCTTGAGACATCACCAGAGGATATCGAAGGAATGCACGTTTCAGAAGGTATTCTTACAGTTCGTGGCGGTATGACATCTCACGCAGCAGTTGTTGCAAGAGGAATGGGTACATGCTGCGTATCAGGTTGCGGTGAAATCAGCATTAACGAAGAGGCAAGAACATTTACTCTTGGCGGAAAAACTGTTAATGGCGGAGATTTCATTTCTCTTGACGGAAGCACAGGTAACATTTACCTTGAGAAGATTCCAACAGTTGCAGCTACAATTTCCGGATATTTCGGACGTTTTATGGGCTGGGCTGATGAGGTTAGAAGCCTTGTTGTTAGAACAAATGCAGACACACCAAAGGATGCACAACAGGCATTCGGTTTTGGTGCACAGGGAATCGGCCTTTGCCGTACTGAGCATATGTTCTTTGAAGGCGAAAGAATCGCAGCAATGCGTGAAATGATAGTTTCTAAGACAGTTGAGCAGAGAGTTGCTGCACTTAAAAAACTCCTTCCAATGCAGCAGGGCGACTTTGAAGCTCTCTATGAAGCAATGCAGGGTAACCCTGTAACAATCAGACTTCTTGACCCACCACTTCACGAATTCCTTCCAACTGATGAAGAGGATATAAAGACATTGGCAGCAGAAATGAACATTACTGTTGCTGACATCAAGGCAGTTATCACAGAACTCCACGAGTTCAACCCAATGATGGGACACAGAGGATGCCGTCTTGCAGTTTCATATCCTGAAATTGCACAGATGCAGGCAACTGCTATCATTCAGGCTGCTATCGCTGTTATTAAGCGTACAGGTATGAAGGTTGTTCCTGAAATAATGATTCCACTTGTTGGAGATGTTAATGAGCTTAAGTATGTTAAGAACATCATCACTTCAACAGCTGATGAAATCATTGAGAAGAGTGGCATAGAGCTCAAGTATCACGTTGGTACTATGATTGAAATTCCAAGAGCAACTGTTATTGCAGATGAAATTGCTAAGGAAGCAGAGTTCTTCAGCTTTGGTACAAACGACCTTACTCAGATGACATTCGGTTTCTCTCGTGATGACGCTGGTAAGTTCCTCAATGATTATTACAGCAAGAAGATTTTTGAGTCTGATCCATTTGCAAGACTTGATCAGAACGGTGTTGGCAAACTTGTTGAAATGGCAGCAAAGCTTGGCCGTAGCACACGCCCTGACATCAAGCTTGGTATCTGTGGAGAGCATGGTGGAGATCCATCATCTGTTGAGTTCTGCCATCGTGTAGGTCTTAACTATGTATCTTGTTCACCATTCCGTGTTCCAATCGCTCGCCTTGCAGCAGCACAGGCACAGATTAAGAACCCAAGATAACAGTAATATAAATCAAATTAAAGGGTACAGACTTATTGTCTGTACCCTTTTGTATATTATAATGTACAAAATTTATCAGCTAATCTCATTTCTTGATTTAGACTTAATTTACAATGTTCATAAATTGTTAACAAATTACTTCTGTTAAAAAAATAACAAACAATCTAAAAGGTGTATACTATTGTCATAACTTTAACAAACAAG
>CAYMZO010000134.1:0-3825 GCA_964394885.1 uncultured Eubacteriales bacterium
GTATGTAGACGATGTTGTTTTTGAGACACCGGCTATTGCAGTGGATGCACTTCAAAAAGAAATACAGAGAATGAGTAATCACGCCTTTGAAAACTTGGTAATATCAGTTGATAGTTTCTGCGGAAAGAAAGACATAAACGATGTTAATAGCCAGAAATTCGAAGACAAAGAAAAGCTCCTTAATTTTATGAATACCGAGCTTACAAGATATTTGGCTAAGGCGGGGTCGCTTGATTTAACAGAAAGAGATGCAATAAAAATAGCTGCATTTATGCGTGTTATCGGAGATGTTGAAAGGATAGGAGACCACGCTGAAAATATTCTTGAGTATAGCCAGATAAGCAAAGATAATAAGCTTAAATATTCAGAAGAAGCTATAAATGAGATAAATACGATTATGGAGAAAGTCGTAATTGTCTTCAAGGATTCTATTGATATGTTTATTAAGGATGAACACGACGAAGAGTTAAAAAGCAAGATTTATGCTCACGAGCAACAGGTTGATGTACTGACCGAAGAATATAGAAATGGCCATTTAAAAAGACTTGCAAATGGTGAATGTAACCCTCAGAGCAGTATGATTTTCTCCGACCTGCTTACAGACCTTGAACGTGTTGCAGACCATGCCATTAATATCGGATTTGTATATTATGAGGTAGAATCCTTTATATAAAAGTTGTATAACAATAAATTTCAGTTAATCAAATACAGCATAAACCAACCACAAAAAAGTTGTACAGTAAAAGCCGGATGACGCTTATGTTCATCCGGCTTTAGTTTATTGTATTAAGTTGTTAATTGTTGTGTGGTGGTTCTTGATGATTTGTCTTTTTTTGAGATGGATTTTTACGTCTTTTTAAAACTTTACGTTTCTTATTTCTTTTAATTAAGCCAGATGGTTGTTGAGCATTTTCATCTTGTTCAAATGGGTGATTGTGTTTTGCCTTGTGCTTAAAGATGTAGTATACAACAAGACAAAGGACGACGAGAACAACGACAACAATTAAAATAATTGTGCCAACGCCAAGACCTTCCTTTTCTCCGTCTGCCCGTGGAGTAAGGTTGTCAATTGCCTGCTGAAGATTATACTTTGCAACGTCAATATCATCAAGTGATGTGCTGCCGACGGAAGAAATTTCTTCCGCTTCCTTGAGAGAATTTTTTAGATTTTCAGAAGTTTCTTTTGAAAAGTTTGATGTGTTTATTCCCTGAGCCTGTGATATAAGTGCAGAAAGATTTGAACGATAACTTTCAACTTCGTCAATGTATGCTACCAATTCTTTTGGATAATTGGTTTCAATCACGCTGTATCCACGGGATATAAGGTCGCTCCAATCGCTTCTTATATCTTCTCTGCCACCACAGTTGTCAACATCAGTGGTGCTGATAAAAGCCCTTCCGTTGTCTGTAAACTTATTTAAAACAGATTTTTTAAACACTGAGGAGTGAGAACTTGCAGAGGACAACTCAATAAGTTTTGCACCGGCAGAAAGAGTTTCCTTTACATATTTTTTTGCAGGTGAAGCGGTTTTTCCTTCATAGTATCCGCATATATGAGATATTGGAAGGCTGTTTTTATGGATATAAGATGTAATTTCTTCTGCTGTTGTTGCACCTCTTAAAATGACATATTCATCAGCGTCAAGACTTTTAACAATGCTCTGAATTTCATCTCCATACTTCCAGCCGTTGTTAATCATAAGCATTGCATTGTCTTTGCAAAGATTTATTGCTTCCTCAAGCGAAGGAACCTTATACTCGGTTGACTTTGAATTTAAGCCACCTCTTGAATCTCGAAGAAAATAATACTGCTTTATTTCATCGAGTGTTTCCTCGCTAACCTTTGAAGTTGCAATCTGGTCATCTTTATCTACACACATACGGGCAAGGTCAGAGTCAGCCATAAGAACATATTTACCGTCCTTAGTACGCTGAACATCAACTGCAATTATATCAACATCCATATCAATGCAGGACTTTATGCCCTCCAAGGAATTTTCGGGGAAGTTTCTCCAATTTCCTCGATTGGCAACGGACATTAGCCGACCATTTGGATTATTAAAGCTTGCAACGATTTCATCTAACTTGGTGCTTTTTTTAGTTGCGACTTCTTCGTCAGCAGCAAAGGCATTAACTCCTAAGATGCTGAACATCATAATGACAGCAAAAAAAGCGGACAATGCCTTAAAGGTTTTTTTCATTAAAATACTTCCTTCCGATAAAATAGTGTAAGCAAAAATATAAAGAATAAAGATTTTACTTAGAGTAATTCTATCAAAAATATGTAGAATATGCAAGAAAAAGGACTCTTAAAATAAGAGTCCTTAAAAATTCAATAATAATTTACCGATTAAGATATTTGGGCCGGAATTTTACTTTTTGACCAGCAGATTCTGTTACGACCGTTTTCTTTGGCAAGATACAAGTACTTATCGGCAACAGAAATAAACTCTTCGGTTGTTTTCATTGTACTTGAAAATGTTGAAACACCACCGCTTATGGTAACTGGTCTTTGGATCACCTCTGAAAATTTGGTGCATTCAACTCTCTTGCGAATTTGTTCTGCACGTTTAAATGCAGTTTCTTCACCGGCACCGGGCAGTACAATTAAAAATTCTTCACCGCCATATCGAGCAACAATATCATAGGTGCGACAGCTTTCAAGAAAAATTGCAGAAAGGGTTCGTATAACGTCGTCTCCTACAAGATGTCCATAATCATCATTTAAAAGTTTAAATTTATCAATATCAAACATAATGATTGAAACAGGAGTATTGTTTTTATAGTTCCTTTCCATACTGCTTTCAAGATACTTTAAAAGGAAACGTCTGTTATATGCACCTGTTAGAGGGTCTTTTACAGACATTTCTTCAAGCTTTACAAGAAGTTCGTTTGTGCGTTGTTGTTCGGTTTCATAGTAAAGTGAAAGTATTTTAACAAGAAATGCAAGACAAAAAGCAACAATAAAAAAGTCTAAAGCAATATCTCTCGTGCTTGCAGTTTCGGTTAAGTTTGCAATATACTCCGGATGCTTGAAGCCAAAGTAAAATAAGAATGAGTAACCTATTGTTTCTAAAACAAGAGTTACAACCATCATTTTAGACCGCATCATTAACACGGTAAAGATAATTCCCAACACAAAATATATAGGCATTCCGCTTTTTGTACCGCCTGTTGTAAAATAAAGTGCAGGGAACACCACGAAGTTTAATCCATAAATAGCAATAAAGATTGCTGCGTTATATTTTTTTGTAACCTGTGTAAACACAAAAACAAACAGGAACAAGACGATTGTAGCCAGAGATGAAATAATGCCCGGCCAGCCCGAACCGGAAATAATAGATGTTATTGTTGCCGGAATAGAAGAGATTGCACCGCCTAAGGCAGCAATGTTTAGAAATTTTACTTTTAATGGAATCTGATCGCCGAAATACTTGTCATAAAAGCGGTATAAATGGTCTTTCAAGATATTCAACCTCCAGAAGTAAAATTGTGTTCGGGGTCAGCGTTACTTAAAATATCAGAAACTCTTCTTCCGTATTTTTCCTTGCTTAGTTTAATGCTTTCTGATTTTGGCTTTTTTATAGGAGCAGGTGCACCGTTTTTCCAAATAACTTTATTTCTACCGGTTCTCTTTGCCTGATACAGGTTTTCATCCGCAACGCCGATAAATTGAGAAGCATTCATTCCCGGCTCAAATTTTGCAACACCACCACTGATTGTTACAGGGGTTAAAATATGTGGTGCAAAAGACATACTTTCAATCTCTTTTCTTATTTCATCAGCTCTTGAAAAGGCGACATTTTCTTTTACTCCGGGAAAAAC
>CAYMZO010000135.1:0-3816 GCA_964394885.1 uncultured Eubacteriales bacterium
AAGAATTAATGAGCTTGAACCCACATATCAAAATTTTACAGAAGAAGATTTCAAATCTTTATCAAATGTCGCTTGATTGCAGAAAAATCGGGGAGCATTTACAGAATTATTATAATTAGTATGAATTTCCACATATTAATTGTTACATTTTTTTCTTGCTCTTTTTATAATATTGTTATAAAATATATCAAACTATAATTATAGTTAGGAGAACTTTATTTATGTGTGGAATTATTGGTTTTACCGGCACTCAAAAAGCTACCCCTATACTTCTTGACGGACTTGAAAAACTCGAATACAGAGGATACGACTCTGCCGGAGTTGCCGTTATTGAAGACGGGGATATTGATATTATAAAATCTAAGGGCAACCTTGCAACTCTTCGTGAAAAGATTGCAGCATCTATCGAGCCTAACGGAACAACAGGCATAGGTCATACTCGCTGGGCAACTCACGGTGAGCCTTCTGACCTGAACTCTCATCCTCATATAAGCAAATCAAGGCGTTTTGCTGTTGTTCACAATGGAATTATTGAGAATTATGCTATTCTTAAAAAAGAGCTTATTAAACAGGGCTTTATTTTCCACTCTGAAACAGACACAGAGGTTATTGCCCATTTGCTCGACACTGTTTATGACGGGGATTTCTTTGAAGCTGTTCAAAAGACTGTTGCAAAGCTTTCCGGTTCATATTCAATCGGCATTATATGCAGGGACGAGCCAGGCAAGATTATTTGTGTAAGAAAAGCAAGCCCGCTTATTGTTGCAGTAAGCGAAGAAGGCAATTTTATTGCATCTGACATAACCGCAGTTCTTGCTCATACAAGAGACACTTATAAAATGCTTGACGACGAATATGCTATTATCACCAAAAACAGCGTTGAGTTTTTTGATAAGGGCGGAAATAAAATCGAAAAAGAAATTACAAAAATCACGTGGGATGTTGACGCTGCCGAAAAAGGCGGACACGAACATTTTATGATTAAGGAAATTCTTGAGCAGCCACATGCCTTAAAGGCTACTATCTCTCCGAGAATTACTGACGACGGCAAAATTAAACTCGACGATATTAAGCTTACCAAGGAGCAGATTTCAAAGTTTAACAAGATTTATATTCTTGCCTGCGGTTCTGCATATCACGTTGGTGTTGTTGGAAAGTATGTCATAGAAGAGCTTGCTCACATTCCTGTTGAAGTTGATATTGCTTCTGAATTCCGTTATCGTTATCCTTTGGTTGATGAAAACTCTCTTGTTTTAATCATAAGCCAAAGTGGTGAAACAGCAGATACTCTTGCTGCTCTTCGTGAAGCAAAGTCAAAGGGTGCAAGGATTATATCAATCGTAAACGTCGTTGGTTCTTCTATTGCAAGTGAAAGCGACGATGTTCTTTACACCTGGGCAGGTCCTGAGATTTCTGTTGCCACAACAAAGGCATACAGCACTCAGCTAACCCTTATTTATCTTCTTGCAATTCATCTTGCTCAGCAAACAGGCAAGATTACCGACGAATACGCAAAAGAGCTTGTTGAGGAAATTGTTGCCTTACCTGAAAAGGTTAAGTTTATTTTTAAGCAGAGAGATTATATTGACAGCCTTGCTCAGCGTTTCACATTCCTTGAGCACGCATACTTTATCGGCAGAAACCTTGACTATGCAGTTGCTCTTGAGGCATCACTAAAGCTTAAGGAAATAAGCTATATTCACTCTGAAGCATACGCCGCAGGAGAACTAAAGCACGGTACAATTTCTCTTATCGAGCCGGGAACATCTGTTATTGCTCTTTGCTGTTCAGACAGACTTGTTGAAAAGACTATGAGCAACGTTGAAGAGGTTATGGCAAGAGGTGCACAGGTACTTTGTGTTGCAGTTGAAGGCAACACTGCCTGCAAGCACATTTGCGACCACGTAATCTATGTTCCAAAGACACACCATTTGTTTATGCCATCACTTGAAGTTGTTCCGCTTCAGCTTTTGGGTTACTACACTGCAAAGGCAAGAAAGTGCGACATAGACAAGCCAAGAAATCTTGCAAAGTCTGTTACGGTTGAATAAGAATTAAAAAATAAAGTTTTATCCCTCGATTTTATCGGGGGATTATTTTATGTGCTATAAAAGTACTTTAAATACGTCTTTTAGCGTTTAGTCTAAAATTTATTTTAAATATGACATATAAAAACAGGGTACAGTATTTTAACTGCACCCTGTTTGCTCTAATATTATTAGTTTTACAGGCAATTACTTTCAATAAATTCCGCAAGTCCGTCGTTCTTTACATCTCCGCAGACTGTTGTTGCAAGTTTTTTAAGCCCAGGCATTGCATTGCCCATTGCAACTCCTACTCCTGCATATTCAAACATTGAGCTGTCGTTAGGAGAATCTCCAACTGCAACTATTTCCTCTTTTTTTATGCCGTGAATATTTGCAATTTTTTCAATCGCACTTCCCTTGCTTACTCCTTTTTGGGTGATGTTTAAAAGGAATTTATCACAAATTCCCACCTCGTATTTTTCTCCGAGTTCACGCTTTATGATTTTATCTAACTTAATTACCTTCTGAGGATTATAGCTTCCGATAATAAACTGTGCAACATCCATATCCCTGCATTCATCTCTTAAATCGCTATCTGTCTTTTGTATTGGGAAGTTTACCATTCTTTCGCATGTTCTTACAAAAAAGTCATATAGTCTTGACTTCATTTCATAATCAGATGAAACAAAAATATGAGAAGACTTTTCTTCAAAATAGCTTACCAAATCAACTGCTTCTTGAGTATCAAAAAGGCTTTGAAAAAGCACACTATCGTCAGAAAGAATGCGTACTGTTGCACCCTGATTTGCAATAACCTCATCCTTAAGACCAATGTCTTTTGCTTGGTTTACAATGCTTATGTAAGGACGAGCTGTACAGATAACAAACCTTCCACCGTTATCTATATAGTTTTTTATTGCAGTACGAGTTCTTTGGGAAACGATTTTTTTGCTGTTGCAAATAGTATTGTCGTAGTCCGAAACAATCATCTTATACTTCATTTTTCCCACCCATAAAAATTTTATAATAATATTATCTCATATATTTCTTCAAAATCAATACCCAAAATGTAGAAAAGGTCTGATAAATAGGGCAAAATTGCGACATTAATCTACTTAAATGCAATATATCCATAATCCATTGCGGCTTCATTGAGCATTGGTGTTACTCCGTCCACCGCATTTGCAGCACCGCTATACACCTTAAATCCGGTTTGTGTAACCTCAAGTCCGATGGATGTTACATTTCTTGTGCCTACTGCTCCATAACTGTTTGCGTTTCCATACGGACTAAACGGCTTGTCATAAGCAAAGACAAAGACTGCTTTGGGCTGAAAGTTCAAATTAAAATCCATTGTTGCAGCACCTGTTCCAACATACATTCCACAGATAAAAGGTGCATTCCAAAGGGTTCTTTCATTTGCTGTTATGTGTACGTCATTGTTTGAAAAATGCGTGTTAAGTGCATTGTCTATTATAAGATTGTCCGAATTGAAATCCACCCTTTTTGGAATGTCAGAACCAATCCACTGATTAAGATTATAGTTTGTTGTTTTATTTGTACTTGACATATATTCCTCCTAAAATTGTTATCCCTCAACACTGTTAAAGCTAAGGCTTTGCTTGTCCAGATACACCCAGCTTTTGTTGCCTGCATCCATAGTGTCAAAGCTCTGCTGTGCAACATTTGAAAACACTTCAAGATGTGCCGGCAAAGTTTTTCTTGTTGCATTAAACACCGTGCTTAAATTTTCTCTTGTGGCATTTGCAGAATCAGCAAAGGTAAGGGT
>CAYMZO010000136.1:0-3797 GCA_964394885.1 uncultured Eubacteriales bacterium
CGTAAATTTGCTTGTTATAACTTTTTTTATTATTCATATTGGAGGCGTATTTTATTATGGCAAGAAAAACTAAGACCATGGACGGCAATAATGCTGCCGCTCATGTCTCCTACGCATTCACAGAGGTAGCAGCAATCTATCCGATTACTCCATCTTCTGTAATGGCTGAAGAAACAGACAAAATGTCTGCAACTGGAGTTAAGAACCTTTTTGGTCAGCCTGTAAAGGTTGCTGAAATGCAGTCCGAAGCAGGTGCTGCCGGTGCTGTTCACGGTTCTCTTTCCGCCGGTGCTCTTACAACAACCTACACTGCATCACAGGGTCTTCTTTTGATGATTCCTAATATGTACAAGATTGCAGGTGAGCTTTTACCAAACGTTATCCACGTTTCAGCTCGTTGCGTTTCTTCTCATGCACTTAACATTTTTGGCGACCATTCAGATATTTATGCATGTCGTCAAACAGGTTATGCAATGCTCTGTTCAAGCAACGTTCAGGAAGTTATGGACCTTGGTGCTGTTGCTCATCTTTCAACAATTAAAGGTCGTGTACCTTTCGTTCACTTCTTTGACGGATTCCGTACTTCTCACGAAATCCAAAAGGTTAAGCTTTGGGATTACAAAGATCTCGGCGAAATGCTCGACTGGGATGCAGTTAACGAATATCGTCGTCGTTCACTTAACCCTGAGCATCCTGTTCTTAGAGGTTCTGCTCAAAACCCTGACATTTTCTTCCAGGCTCGTGAAGCTTGTAACACATACTATGACAATATAGTTACAGTTACAGAAGATTATATGAACGAAGTAAACAAGAGAATCGGTACAGACTACAAGCTCTTCAACTACTATGGTGCTCCTGATGCTGAAAGAGTTATTGTTGCTATGGGTTCTGTTTGCGACACTATTGAAGAGACAATTGACTATCTCAATTCTCTCGGTCAAAAAGTCGGACTTGTTAAAGTACGTCTTTATCGTCCTTTCTCTGCAAAACATCTTGTTTCTGCTATTCCTTCAACAGTTAAGAGCATTTCTGTTCTTGACCGTACAAAGGAGCCAGGTTCTTTAGGTGAGCCATTATTCCTTGATGTTGTTGCAGCTCTTAAGGATTCTAAATTCTCTAACATCCCTGTTTACGGCGGACGTTACGGACTTGGTTCAAAGGACACAAATCCTGGTTCAATCATTTCTGTTTACGACAATATGGACGCTTCTAAGCCAAAGAGCCGTTTCACAGTTGCTATCGAAGATGATGTTACAAAGCTTTCTCTTAAGATTAAAGATCATCCTGATACAACTCCTAAGGGAACAACTTCTTGTAAGTTCTGGGGTCTTGGTGCTGACGGTACTGTTGGTGCAAACAAGAACTCAATCAAAATCATCGGCGACAATACCGATATGTATGCACAGGGCTACTTTGCTTATGACTCAAAGAAATCAGGCGGTGTTACAATTTCTCACCTTCGTTTCGGTCAACAGCCAATCAAGTCAACTTACCTTATAAACAAGGCTGACTTTGTTGCTTGCCATAACCCTTCATACGTTGACAAATATAAGATGGTCGAAGACCTCAAAAAGGGCGGTACATTCCTTCTTAACTGCCATTGGAGCGACGAAGAGCTTTCTGAAAAGCTTCCTGCTTCTGTTAAGAGATACATCGCAAAGAACGACATTGAATTCTATACAATAAATGCTACTGCAATTGCTAAGGAAATCGGTCTTGGCGGAAGAGTTAATACAATTCTCCAAGCTGCATTCTTTAATCTTTCTAAGATTATTCCAACCGACAAGGCTGTTACTCTTATGAAAGATGCCGCAACCCGTTCATACGGCAAAAAGGGTCAAAAGATTGTTGATATGAACCACGCAGCTATCGAACGTGGTGTTTCAGGTGCTCAGAAGGTTAACGTTCCAAGTGATTGGGCTAACGCTGTTGACAAAGAAACAAAGGCCGCTGAAAAGATTGAGCGTAAGGATATTGCAGGATTTATTAATACTATCCTTCACACTGCAAATTCACAGTTGGGTGATACATTACCTGTTTCAACATTTGTTGAGATGGCTGACGGTACTTTCCCACAGGGTTCTGCAGCTTATGAAAAGAGAGGAATTGCAGTTGACGTTCCTGTTTGGAATCCGGACAACTGTATCCAGTGTAACTTCTGCTCATACGTTTGCCCTCACGCTGTTATCCGTCCGGTTGCTATGACAGCTGAAGAAAAGGCAAAGGCTCCTGCAGGCACAAAGTCAACAAAGCTCAACGGTGTTGACGGATACGAGTTCACAATGACTGTTTCTGCTCTTGACTGCACAGGTTGTGGTTCTTGTGCTCAGGTATGTCCTGGTAAGAAGGGTGAAAAAGCTCTTGTTATGCAGTCTCTTGAGTCTCAGCTTGACCAGCAAGAAGTATTTAACTATGCTAAGGACCTTCCTGCAAAAGAAGAAGTTCTTGCAAAGTTCACTCCTGAAACAGTTAAGGGTTCACAGTTCCTCACTCCTCTTCTTGAGTACTCAGGTGCTTGTGCAGGTTGTGGTGAAACACCTTATGCAAAGCTTGTTACTCAGCTTTATGGTGAAAGAATGTACATTGCTAACGCTACCGGTTGTTCTTCAATCTGGGGTGGTTCTGCACCAAGTACACCTTATACAATTAATAAGAATGGCGAAGGTCCTGCATGGTCAAACTCACTCTTCGAGGATAACGCAGAGTTTGGTTACGGTATGATGCTTGCCAACAAGCAAATCAGACAACGTCTTGCACAGAATGCACAGGTTGTTATTGATTGCGACGGTGCTTCTGACGAGCTTAAAGCTGCTGCTAAAGACTGGGTTGATACTTTCAACGACGGTTCAAAGAACAAGGCTGCTGCTGAGAAGTTTAAGGCTGCACTTAAATCTGCAAAGCCAACAAACGATTGTTGCAAGAAAGCAATCGCAGAGCTTGTTGAAGATTCTGACTATCTTTCTAAGAAGTCCTTCTGGATATTCGGTGGAGACGGTTGGGCTTACGATATCGGATTTGGCGGTCTTGACCACGTTATTGCTCAGAACGAGGATGTAAATATTCTTGTATTTGATACAGAAGTTTACTCAAATACAGGCGGTCAGGCTTCTAAGTCAACTCCAACAGGTGCTGTTGCACAGTTTGCTGCAAGCGGTAAGGTTGTTAAGAAGAAAGACCTTGCTCAGATTGCAATGAGCTATGGCTACGTTTATGTTGCTCAGGTTGCTATGGGTTCTGACTATGCTCAGTGTCTCAAGGCATTCAGAGAAGCTGAAAATTATCACGGTCCGGCTATCATCATTGCTTATGCTCCATGTATCAACCACGGTATCAAGGGTGGTATGGGCATTTCAATGAAGGAAGAAGCTAACGCTGTTAAGGCTGGTTACTGGCATACTTTCCGCTTCAATCCTGCTCTTGCAGACGATGGTAAAAATCCATTCTCACTTGACAGTAAAGAGCCAACAGAAGCATACAAAGACTTTATCCTTAACGAGGTTCGTTATTCTTCACTTCAGCGTTCATTCCCTGAAAAGGCTGAAATCCTCTATGATAAGTCTGAAGAGGCTGCAAAGGCTAAGTATAGACACCTCCTCAAGCTTCAAGACCTTTATGACCCAAGCAAATAATTAAATAAATATATTTTTCGAGCAGGAGAAATCTCCTGCTCGTTTTTTTATGTGAATTTATGTTAACTTGTATTAAATTATGTTAAAAATCCTACGGTGCATATATTTAATAAAAAATTTTAAGTTGATTTATTCCCATTCACCTATTAAAATTTTATAAATCTTAAT
>CAYMZO010000137.1:0-3794 GCA_964394885.1 uncultured Eubacteriales bacterium
GGTTATCATCAACCGCATAAATTAAAGTTTTCCCCATTCCTGTTGGGTTAATATCTTTTGCATATTTAATAGTGGAATATGTTTCACCACAACTATTACAAACAGAAACCGCAGGAAGCATTTCAATCTTTAGCTCCGAGTCCTTCAACATTTCAGACTTCTTATGTGCATAATTCCAGCAGTCTGTTAAATAATCAGGAAGAATAGAACTCACTTCACCGACTTCTAATGTAACAGAATTTACGTTAGTTAAATCATTTTCCTTTGCCACATTTTCAACTGTGCTGATAATATGCATTACAACTCCAAACTCGTGCATTATAACTCCATACCTTTCTACGATTTATATTAACAGTCCTTAAAATCACACTAATAAAATACAACAAAATATTTAATACAAATTAATAAGAGCTTATTTTCTATTAGCCTTTATAATCTTTATCTGGCGTTTTGCTGCGTTTTTGAGAATAACAGGAAGCTTTTTCTCAGTTGGAATCATCTTGCCGTCGAATACTCTTTCAAGATGAATAGCGTCAAATTCGCACTTTTCTGTACATACGCCACAGCCCAAACAAGCATTCGGGTCAACAACAGATGCACCACAGCCCAAGCAGCGACTTGTTTCTGTCTTTAACTGCTCCTCTGTAAATACTCCACGCAAATCTCCAAATGTCTTTGTTGCATCTTCTGAACTTCTCTTTGAAGGTGCCTGACGCTGTGCATTATCGTAGCTGTCCTCAGCAATAGCAAGATTATCTTTGTTAAGTTCAATGTAATTAAGCTTATTTCTACCAATTGTAAGGCTCTGGCCCTCGTGTACAAAACGATGGATTGAAATAGCGCCCTGCTTACCGGCAGCAATAGCATCAATTGCGAACTTAGGTCCTGTGTAAACATCTCCTCCAACGAAGATATCAGGCTCTGATGTCTGATATGTAAAGGAATCTGCAACAGCTCCGTTACCACGTCCAAGCTCAACCTTTGAGCCTTCGAGCAAGTTGCCCCACTCAATGCTCTGACCGATGCTCAGAAGTACGTTTTCACATTCAACAGTAATTGTGTCATTTTCATCATACTGTGGATTAAAGCGACCATTATCATCAAATACAGCTGTGCATTTTTTAAATACAATTGCCTTTACCTTACCATTCTCGGTGAGGATTTCTTTTGGTCCCCAGCTGTTGTTAATCTTGATATTCTCTTCCTCTGCCTCTTCAACTTCATCTGCAGCAGCAGGCATAATATCACGGCTCTCAAGACAGAACATTGAAACCTCTGTTGAACCGGCACGAACAGCAGAACGTGCAACGTCAACTGCAACATTACCACCGCCGACTACAACTGTTTTTCCAGAAATCTTTGTATTTGTATCAGTGTTTACCATCTTCAAGAACTCAACGCCTGTAAGTACACCTTCAGAATCTTCTCCGGCAATACCTACCTTACGTCCTCCCTGACAACCGATAGCAACATAGAAAGCCTTATATCCCTGTTCACGAAGCTGAGCAAGTGTAAGGTCCTTACCTACTTCTACTCCGCACTTAAACTCAACGCCCATTTCACGAAGAACGTCAATTTCAGCATCTATAACATCTTTTTCAAGACGGAACGAAGGAATACCGGTCATAAGCATTCCGCCCGGCTTTTGATTCTTTTCAAATACAGTTACAGGATATCCTTTTTCAGCCAAGTAGAATGCACAAGACATACCAGCAGGGCCTGCACCGACAACTGCAATTTTCTCTTTAAATGGTTTTCCTGTCTGATTAAGCATTTTTGGTATATAGCGAGTATCAGCATTAAGTTCCTGCTCTGCTATAAACTTCTTGATTTCATCAATTGAAACAGGATTGTCAATAGTTCCACGGGTACAAGCTTGCTCGCAACGACGGTTACAAATACGTCCGCAAACAGCAGGGAATGGATTCTCTTTCTTGATAAGCTTCAATGCATCCATATACTTGCCCTGTGCTGCCATTTTTATGTAACCCTGTACAGCAATATGTGCAGGACAGTTAGTCTTACATGGTGCTGTACCTGTATCATAGCAGTTTTCACGGCTATCTCTATAATCAGGATTCCACTTTTCCGGTCCCCATTTAACCTCATCAGGTAATTCTTTTTGTGGATATACTATTGGTTCTTTTGTGCAGAGTTTTTGTCCTAATTTTATTGCACCTGAAGGACAATTTTCAACGCACTGTCCACAAGCCACACACTTGTCAGCTTCAATTTTTGAAACATAGTTTGACCTTGACATATTTGGTGTGTTAAACAATAAGGATATACGCAATGCAAAACAAGAACAACTACAACAGTTACAAATTGCAAAGATTTTATCTTCTCCGTCAATGTTTGTAATCTGATGAACAAGACCATTTTCTTCTGCACGTCTAAGTATTTGCATTACCTCATCGTACTCTATGTAACGGCCCTTGCCTGTTTCAACAAGATAGTCAGCCATATCGCCTACACCGATACACATATCTTCTTCCAAATGTCCGCATCCCTCGCCTAAAAGACGACGTGAACGACGGCAAGCACAATCTCCTACTGCATATTTACCTTCATACTTTTTGAGCCAATATGAGATATGCTCTATACTTTCAGACTTTGTGCCTGTTGGAATAGCCTTTTCAATAGGAATAACGTGCATTCCTATACCTGCACCACCCACAGGAACCATTGGTGTGATTTTTTCAAGAGGTAAGCGAGTAAGGTTTTCAAAAGCTCTTGCAATTTCAGGATGAGCTTCAACCTGCTCTTTATTCATAACCATAAACTCCATACTGCCCGGAACAAACATAGGAAGTATATATTGTTTATGTCTATCACTGTTTTCCCAGTTATACTCGAGAAATCCTATTACACTCATTTCCTGCATTAACTCACGAGTGCGTTCTACACTTTTTTTGCACTTTGGTGCAATCTCCTCCGGAGTTGTAGGAACTCTAACTTTCATTTTAAGTGCAACCTCTGCCATCTCATCAGTAATTACACTTGCAAGGCCAAAATACTCTGGTTCATCAGGAGTAACTTTTACACCGACTCTGTCAGTGATTTTTTTGCCAAGCTTAGCTATTAAATCTCTTTGCTCTGCCATAAGGTATTCTCCCTTTCTTATATAAATTCATTTTATATAAATTTTATTTATTCCACATCTTTACTTCTTGCCTAATCCAATCAGCCCACTCATCAATACCCTCTCCTGTTTTAGCGGATATTGGAATAACTTTGATGTTAGGATTTAATTTCTTTACTCTCTCTTCACAAGCTTTGAAATCAAAGTTAAAATATTCTACTGCATCAATCTTGTTAATAAGCAAAACATCTACGATAGAAAACATCAAAGGATATTTTAAAGGTTTATCATCGCCCTCAGGAACGCTCAATATCATTGCATTTTTAACAGCACCTGTATCAAACTCCGCAGGGCAAACTAAGTTTCCTACATTTTCCAACACAACAAAGTCTAAATCCTTTGTTCCGAGTCCCTCAATGCCTTGCTTTGTCATATCTGCATCAAGGTGGCACATACCGCCGGTATGCAATTGAACGACTTTTGCTCCTGTTTCTGAAATAGTATGGGCATCTACATCTGAATCAATATCTGCTTCCATAATTCCTATTTTCATTTCATCTTTAAGTGCATTTATTGTTTTAGTTAAGGTTGTTGTCTTTCCCGAGCCTGGAGATGACATCAAATTTAATAAAAATGTTTTTTCATTTTTCAACTGTTCTCTTAATAAATCTGCCTGACGATTATTGTCCTCAAAAACGCTCTTTTTAATTTC
>CAYMZO010000138.1:0-3769 GCA_964394885.1 uncultured Eubacteriales bacterium
CAAGCCCATAAATGTAAAAAAATTACAATTAGTGTTGATATTATAAGCCTTTTTTCAGCGTATCGTCAATAATCAGAATGGATAAAAAGAGCATTACTTATATGTTGAAAAGGCACCAAAAACATACATATTATAAAGATTTACGAAAGAAACATCCAAACCTTTTACATTTACAAGAGAATTTTTCTGTATGTTTTAAGCAACGACAAAGCAAGAGATTAAGCCCTGTAAAACGCATTCAAGTTAATATATTTTAAGACTCGGAGCTTTCATTTGCAGTTTCGGCATTCTGCTTGTCAAGCCTGCGATTTCTGAAATAAAGGCAAAAATCAACAAACACAAGCACAAGATTTATAATATAAAAAGTAAATACATAGGTTATATCCCCTGCAAGAATTTTAGATGCTATTCCGCACACATATCCGATTAGAATAAAGATAAGAAATACAACGCTTTTTCCTTTGGCTGTTTTTGATGTGTATGACTTTGCGATTGAAATAGGCCAAGAAACACCAAAACAGATAACCATTATCGCTTCAAAAATTTGTGGCATTAAAAAGGACTCCTTTTAAAATAAAATAAAACAACCGACTAATTCTAACATAATAATGCAAAGAAATCCACATACAGCGTACTGTATGTGGATAAAATTAAACATATTTACAGTATTACGTTTACGGTGCAGTTAAAGTCGACAACATATCATAAACAACATTATTTGCCTTTTCATTTGCCATAGTTTTATACAGCTCATACATTTCAGGAGCATTGTAATCTGCAAAATTAGAAATGCCCTTAATATAAACATAAGGAATGTTTAATGTGTTTGCCAATTGACCTATACAGGCAGTTTCATTATCAACTGCACAAAAACAATATTTGCATAAAAGTTCTTTTGACTTTTTAAACGAGGCAACAAATGTGTCTGCGGAACCGAATGCTCCGAGATAACCATTATATCCTCGAGCTTTTGCACAACTTTCTGCAAGGTCATAAAGTGTTTGACTGCAAGGATATTCATAGACCGTTAAGCCAGGTACTTGACCCTTTTCGTATCCAAGCTTTGAATAATCTACGTCAAACTGAATTGAATTTAAGGAAACTGCAATATCTCCCAAACTTGTATTTGCAGCCTTTAAGCTTCCGCAATTTCCAACTCCGATAATATTGTCTATACTATATTCCATTGCTGCAAGCCCTAAAGCAAATCCGGTGTTTACTTTGCCATAGCCCGTAACAACTATTAAAAATGTTTCATTGCTCCCTATTTGAGCCTGATATATTATGGCGTCTCCTTTAGTATAAGAGGACAAAACCGTTACCTTTCCAATGAGGGTTTGCACGTTGCTAAGGTCATCGGTAAAAACAGCAAGCATAGCATCTAACCTCCGGGTTATTTAGTGGACCACAGGGGTATTCCCCTATCCATTATATTAACAGAAAAATAAATTGTTACGACTTGTCCCAACGAATTGAAAAATTTTATAAAATACTAAACTTTTAATCCTCTGTATTTGTTGTGCCATTTGACGTTGTGTGCTATTATTATCAGTAGAATTGACGTCGTTTGCAGATGTTTTTAGAGTGATAAATACAGTTGATTTTTTATGGAGGGCAACAATGAAAGAAAAGAAAAAGGCTACCAGCTGTGATTGCTGTGCCTATTATGAATATGATGAATATTATGACAGTTACAGTTGCAGCGTTAATCTTGACGAAGATGAAATGGAAAGATTTTTAAGCTATGCTACCTTTAGTTGCCCGTATTTTAAGCTTTATGATGAATATTCAATGGTAAAAAAACAAAATTAAACCAATAAAATTTAACGTGGCAAAAGGCGTTGTCCTTTAGCTGCGTTTTTATTTTTTGCCTTTTACTTTTTAAGTTATTTAAAGTACAGCCTTTGTTGAACGTATTATATTTGTAACAAAAATTGTACAAGACTAATAAACTGTATTAAGCCAAACGGAGGAGAGATACAATGAAGAAAAACGATGTGTTTTCTCTTTGCGTAAAATGCAAAACAATTCAATTTAGTTGTGCAACTTTTGAAGTTATGCTGTTTGACAACGAAGAAAGACTTGTTGGCAAAAAAAGGTGTAACAACAATCAAAACGTATATTTTTATGTTAATGAAAAAGCGGTGTACAGGCTAAAAGTAAAGGTTATTCAAAATAAAGATGAATTAACACCGGAATCAATAACAAAATGGGTTGGACTTGAACCAAACCGAAAAAATTCACAAGTTTTTTTATTTAATAACTACTCTTCCTTTTTTCATAAAAGATTTGTAAAAGTTAATTTTGAATTGACAGATTACTTTTATCCACGTTTACCAATTGAAAAAGGAGAACTTATATTATGGCACAATACAATGTAACAATTACAAACGGTTCAGGTAAAATAAATTTGCCTGCGGGAAAATATACTGTAACAAGCAATATCCCCGGTTATACAGGAACACTTACCCCAACAACTTTTACAGCAACAACATCTGCCGGTTCACAAGACTTTACCTTGTCGGCAACAGGAACTCTGACTTTAAATGCAAATGAGACAGGAGCATTAGGAGGAACGCCGATAAAAGGCGGTACGTTTATAAGATGCAGTCAGGACGGTTTAGAAACCTATGGTACAGAAAAGACAGTAAACTCCTCCGGCATATGTGTTTTTAACAATGTCCCCTATGGAAGCACAGGCTCTCCTCAGACTTTTTATATAAAACAGTTAACTTCAGATGCAACACATAATATTAAAACTGAAGTAATAACAATTAATATGGAAAATCAAACATCAGATGTATACGTTCAAAACAACTTGATTGCCGAACAGCAATTTACTTTAGCTGATCCAAACTATTCCGGAAACAATCTTAACGGCACATTGACATTTGATGGCCCGACCCAAAGCTAAACAATAAACTATTTTAGTAACATTAGTAAAACTAATATCGTGCTAATTTGTTAAACTTTGAATAAAAAGAGACTGCCTTTGGGCAATCTCTTTTTATTTTTATTTCATAGTATTATAAGCTATTTTTGAAATTATAAAAAATTAAAATGCAGTGTTCGTCTTAAATACCCGTATATTTTAAGCAAAACCACGTTAAAAAGCATACTGTAAATGGTGCAAAAAATTATAACCCCAAATGTATGTAGCCCGCTCTTATAAAAAAGCGATTGCATTTTTTCAATATTGATAATTATGCAGACTCCACAAAAAAGCAAAAAAGAACATACCGCAGTTTGAAAAAAGAATTTTTCAGTTTTAGATTTTGCAAATCCAAGGGAAAGTCCGACAAGTCCGTTTGTGCAAATAAAAAACATCATCTGATGCGGACTTATCATTAAAAGCATAACTCCGATTGCAAGGTACGCAATAAGACCTGTAAGCACGTCTATTCTGCAAATAATGTATATTGGAATTGTGGATAAAATTGAGACTATTGCCATATTGTGTCCTGCATACACTGCTATTGTTTCAACAATTGCCACGATTGCAATCAGCAGGCTTAAAAAGATTGTTTTATAAGTAGTCAAAATTTTCGCCTCCAAAATTTCCACAGTATTACATTATATTCATAACCCGACAGCAATATGGCAATAGTTGTTAATAACAGGCATTATTTAAGATATGGACAAGAATTATAAAAGAAGATTTTACATTAAAAATTAAAGCCTGCAAATTAGCTGTCTAAAAAATCCGTTCTTTGGCAAAATAAAAAAACACCCACAATAATGCAGGTGCTTTTTATATGTTATTATATTT
>CAYMZO010000139.1:0-3760 GCA_964394885.1 uncultured Eubacteriales bacterium
GCTGCAAAGTGTTAACGTGTACAAAGGGTTGTGTCCAGTCAGCAAATTCTTTTTCGTTTATAGATCCACCTTGTTTAACAAGCCACCTAATAGAAGCAGACATCTTAGCATTTTTAAGTATGCACTGATTAAGCGTGTCTATTTGTGCTTGTGGAGACTTCATTATATCTATGTATCCAAAACCTGCAGGGCTATCAGCTACCGGGAACATTACATCAGTAACAAATGGATATTTGCCGTGTTCATACCAACCATTAGGATAATCTCCGCTATTTTCACTTGAAAAAAGAATAGTGTCATTAACAAACTTACAGTAGTGTAGTATATTTCTCTTGCCCTCACGAACTTTATAATACCAATCCACAACCTCTGTCTTGTTTTCTGTATCAATATTTTCATCGTGAACATACTGGGGCTTGTCTATTCCAGAAGAGCCTAAATCTACATTTAAGAGAATATCAGGATACATTTGTTTGAGACTTTCATTATCAACTAACTCAGTATAAAAAACATTCTTTGACTTCTGAATATCAGTAATACCCGGTTGCCAATAAAGATTGAGAATATCTATAACTCTTATATCTATATCGCCAAATCCATTGAGTTTATCTGAATCCCAAAACACACCTTTAACGCCTGTGCCACTGTTAATCTTCTTGTACCACGCATCAGAATAAACTTGCTCATAATTGTTTTGTTCTAAAATTACAGGAATAATTTCCGATAGCATTTGAGCATCATTTTCATCATCTTGCTCTCTTGCAAGGACACAAGGTTCGGGGTAATTATCCATTGCATCAGCGTGCTTATTTAAAATAGAATTGAACAGCCATGCAGACGAAGGTTCTTCATCATTGCTTTGATTGCCAGACTTACGCATTTCCTCCCAGTGCCTAAGTTTCCACCATTTCTCGTTTGAAATTATTCTTTCATCAAGAGCTTTCTTGCCGTCTCTATACTTTTTAAGCTCACTTGTTGCCTGAGAAATTTGTTCTTTGCCTATTCTTCCTGCAGGAGAAATAGGCTTTTTTTCTGCTTCAACTGTTGTATATCCTTTTGCTTTTGACTTTCCCATTCTTCATCAGCTCCTTAATTCCAAATATCGCCATTCATTTTTATACTTTTAGAAACGTAATCCCAACCATACTTTTGAATGTCCAAGTATATCTGCTCTAATTTTCTTTTTGTATTTTTATGATAAAAAGAATTACAATCCCTCTGCATGTAATACTCGATTGGAGTTGAATCAGTCCATTTATCACCCATATATGTTTTTCCTGCTGCAATACCATCGCATATTAATTCAACTAAATACCTAAATGGAATTTCGCACAGAATTACCTCACCGAAGGAAATATCGCACCAGTATTGGCTATGATGTGGATTTCTACCTCTGTGATGAAACCATGCGATAGAATATCCTATATCCTCTTTAGCCGCTTCTATTGGACTTCTGTTACCTTGAAAGTACTTTACACTTTCTATAAATTCGGATATCCACATTTATTCATCGCCTTAAAAACTTCCCATTTGTGTTTAAATATAACTTTCAAATGTTTTATAAACTTCATGAAACTTCCTCCTACACTCTAAAAAATTGAACACTTCTATCTATGCTTTGATTTTCTGCCTGAATATCAAGTGGATCATCATAATTAATAGGCTTTTTATGATGTTTTCTTGGTGTTATAGGACTTTGCATCATAAGATATCGCCATTCATCATAAATGTGATCCTCCATATCTGTGTTAATATCCTCAACGTGTGATTCAGAATAAACGAGACTTGGAATTGTTCTTATAAAGTGCTTGCAGGTATTGAATAATTGAAACATAGGTTGTCCGTGTTCATCAAACGCAAGCCTGTAATGGCATTGCATTTTACCTGCTATTCTCGTGTTATCACCCGGGGACCAAAGAATAAAGTTCGGAGCTTTTTCCATCATCTCCGCAACACTTTCACCTCTGGATTTATCAAATATAGATGGATCGGCAACGCCAATAATGTTCTTGCCCTTTAATAATGGGTGTTCTGATTCAATGCTCTTGATATTAAAGGCTATCTCTGCCGGATCTATTGCAATACCCTTGTTAGGTTCACCAGTGCAACCATAATACTCAACTATTCTGTAAATCTTGCCTCTTTCATCTGCTGCATACCAAGCAACCGAAAAAGGTTTGCTATATCCAAAGTCAAAGCTTCTGTATATATTCCAATGCGCAGGAATATCAAACGGATCTATTACATGAGTAAATTTCTGATCTTTGTAATGCTTAGGATCATTAACCCACTCTCTGAATACTTGACCGTCAAAGCTATCCCATGAACCATATAAAAGAGCGTTCTTTTCCGCTTCAGGCATCATAGCCAAATTAGCAAGATACATAGGATCGTTGTTAAGCAACTGTTGATTATCAAACACTGTTGCAGGTATAAAAATGCGTTCTCTTATCAGATTGATAACTGTTCCATCAGGCTTAGTAATCGTATATTCACCTTTGATTGGTGTTAAAGGTGGAGAAGCAGTTATAAATCTGTCTTTAACCCAACCATGACCTACGCCTCCGGGGTTAGTAGTAGCTCTTAAGTAAACTCTTGTTCCTGCTCCGTTTGGTCTGTTTCTTGACATCATGTAACTGTATTGAATCCATGTAAAATGCGTTAGCTCATCAAATCCTATAAAATCATAGTGTTTGCCTTGATAATTGAAGCGGTCTCTGTCTGCTTGCATATAGCCAAAATAAACCTTTGCTCCACTTGGAAATGTCCACACATGCTTATTATCGTTATATTTAGCCTTTGGAAATGACTTAGAATATAGCTCTTTACTTCGGTCTATTAAATCAGACAACTGCGGTACAGTACGCCTGAATATAATCCCTCTGTAATGCGGTATATCGACTTGTCTTATAGCTTCTGCAAGTAAGGCATCACTCTTTCCGCCGCCTGCTGCACCGCCGTATAGCGCCTCATATTCTGGTCTTTCCATAAAAGATATCTGTTTTGGTTGTGGTGTCCAAATTGCTTTCATTAAGTATCACCGCCAATAACAGGAGGAATAAGAATAACACCTGTTTCGTTATCATCATCAGCAGGAACGTAATCCCTTTTATCTCTCCACTTCTCAGGCTGTCTGTTTTTAAGCCAAAATATCTGAGCAGTAGTATCAGCGGGAATATGAACTTCATCTTCTGCATAGACAATCTTTTCAGTTTCTTTTACACGCTTACCATCTTTGTAACTAACTTCTTTAACCTTAAATGCTTTTTGTATTTTTGCGTTATATCCCATAGCCTTTTTATATAAAGCGTTTTCAACCTCATAATCAGCAGCATCTTTATTAGTTTTTAAGGTGTCCGATATTTCACGGAATTTTCGTTTCCATTCGCTGAAAGTCGAGCGTGCAATTCCAATATTACTTGCCATTTGCTGGTCTGTTAATCCATCTCTTGCCCACGCAGAAAGCAGAGTCAACCCTTCCTCAGTAAGCCAATATTCATGTTTAGCCATATAAAAGAAGCACCTCACTTTCCTTTTACTAAAATTGTAAAAGAAAGTAAGGTGCATTTCTCCCCACATAGGAAAAAAGACAGCATTTTCAGCCTCGTTTCTTCCGGGTAGAGAACCTTTTATTATTAACTTCTGCATACACAACTCCATAATCAACACGATCAGCACATTCTTTTTCCATACGCTTAAACTTTTGTCGATTATTTTCCCAATCTCGATTATTCCAAAGCCATTTTATACAACGCAAATA
>CAYMZO010000140.1:0-3701 GCA_964394885.1 uncultured Eubacteriales bacterium
AAAGCTTTGCACAAATTCTTGAAAAGTATAATTTTTAATTATAAAAAGGTGCGAATATAAGTGAATTTTAACACTTGACACGCACCTTGTTTTTTAGTATAATACAGCGGTGTAAAGAAAAAGACTTTACAGCGATCATGCTGTTTTTAGGAGGCGAAAATTTGGCTAAAAACCTTGATGTTACAGTGCTTTTGGATTTTTATGGCGATATGCTGACCAATAAGCAAAGGGATTTTCTCCATTATTATTATGATGATGATTTGTCGCTTTCCGAAATAGCAGAGAATGAGGGCATAACCCGTCAGGGCGTTCGTGATTCAATTAAAAGAGCAGAAGGACAGCTGTTTGAAATGGAGTCAAGGCTTGGCCTTGTAAAGCGTTTTGATGAGGTTCGTACAGGACTTAACGACATACTTAATTGTGCAAACGAAATTAATGAATACAATATGAGATATGGCCTTTCAAGAGAGATTAATGAAACAGTTGTAAAAATCAAGGTCATTGCACAAGAACTGTGTGAATAACACAAAACATAAAAATAAAAATACAGCTTTCGCTGTAAAATAAGGATTGATAATTTTGGCATTTGAAGGTCTTTCTGACAGACTTGAAGCCGCTTTTAAACGGCTGAAGAGTAAAGGAAAGCTGACAGAGGCTGATGTCAAGGAGGCAATGAGAGAAGTTAGACTTGCGCTACTTGAAGCCGACGTTAGCTATAAGGTTGCAAAGGACTTTACAAACAAAGTTACCGAGCGTGCAATAGGTGCACAGGTTATGGAGAGCCTTACTCCTGCCCAAATGGTTATAAAAATCGTTAACGAAGAGCTTACAGAGCTTATGGGCGGTACAAAGACAAGGCTTGCAAGTGCATCGCATCCGCCAACAGTTGTTATGATGTGCGGACTTCAGGGCTCAGGTAAAACAACTCATAGTGCAAAGATAGCACTTATGCTTAAAAATCAAGGACACAGACCGTTGCTTGTTGCTTGTGATATTTATCGTCCTGCTGCCATTAAGCAGCTGCAGGTTGTTGGAGAGCAAGCAGGTGTGCCTGTATTTGAAATGGGAACAACTGACCCGGTTGTTATTGCAAGTGAATCCATAAAGCTTGCAAAAGATCAAGGATATGATTATGTATTTCTTGATACTGCGGGTCGTCTGCATATAGATGAACAGCTTATGGGTGAACTTAAAAATATTAAGGCAGAAGTAAAACCTCACGAAATATTACTTGTTGTTGATGCTATGACCGGCCAGGATGCAGTAAATGTCGCATCATCATTTGACGAAGCACTCGGAATTGATGGATTGATACTTACAAAACTTGACGGTGATACCAGAGGTGGTGCAGCACTTTCAGCAAGAGCAATTACCGGAAAACCTATTAAATTTGTAGGAACCGGTGAAAAGCTTGAGGATTTGGATGTTTTTTATCCCGACAGAATGGCTTCTCGTATTCTTGGAATGGGAGATATGCTTTCTCTTATTGAAAAAGCAGAAACAACCTTGGATGAGAAACGTGCAAGAGAGCTTGAAGAAAAGCTTCGCAAGAATAAGTTTGATTTAAATGATCTTCTCGAAAACTTTAAACAGGTTAGAAAGATGGGCTCAATCAAAGATATGCTTGCAATGATTCCCGGAGTCAACAAAAAGGTTAAGGATATTGATGTTGACGAAAGACAGTTTGACAGACTTCAGGCAATAATACTTTCAATGACACCAAAGGAAAGAGCAAATCCAGACATAATAAATCCATCACGCAAACGTAGAATTGCAGCCGGTTGCGGTCAAAAGGTGGAGGATGTCAACAGGCTTTTATCTCAATATAAACAAATGCAAAAGCTCTTTAAGCAGATGAATGGTAAGGGCAATCGTAAAAAAATGAAACGAATGGGTATGGGAATGAATTTAAACAATATTGACCTTAGCCAATTCGGAATGTAAATTCAAAATCTTTGACGCAAAAAGCGTGATTGATATAAATTAATTTTAAACATAAATTTTTGGAGGAATTAAAATGGCAGTAAAAATCAGACTTCGCCGTATGGGTGCAAAGAAGGCTCCTTTCTATCGCATAGTAGTAGCAGATTCAAGATTTCCAAGAGACGGAAGATTCATCGAGGAAATAGGATATTACAATCCAACAGAAGAACCACCGGTACTCAAGGTTGATGCAGAGAAAGTACAACAATGGATTTCAAATGGTGCTCAGCCAACAGATACTGTTAAGGCACTTCTTAAAAAGTCAGGAACAATAAAATAATTTTCGGAGGTTCTGTATAATGAAGGACTTATTAATAACCATTGCACAGGGTCTTGTTGATGAACCTACTGCAGTAACCGTAGATGTCGATGAGCCAAACGAAATGGGTATTACCGTTTATCATTTGCATGTTGCACCGGACGATATGGGTAGAGTAATCGGTAAGCAGGGAAGAATAGCAAAGGCTATCCGTACTGTTATGAGAGCTACTGCAAATCGTAATGACACAAAGATAGCAGTTGAAATAGACTGACAAAGATAAAGGGCGGATTTCCGCCCTGTTTTTGTATAAAATATAAAGTAGATTTATATTTTTGCAATTTGATAATATCGGTTTTATAAAAATGTATATTTATTATCCATTCAGCGAAATGGAGGTTGTTTTATGATTTTAAAATATATTGAGGTTGGGCAAATTGTTGGAACACACGGAATAAAGGGAGAAATAAGATTTAATCCGTGGTGCGATTCGCCGGAATTTTTAAAGAAATTCAAAACCTTATATTTTGATAATTTAGGCCAAAAATCTGTAAAGGTTAATGGCTGTCGTGTGCATGGAAATGTCGCTCTTTTAAAACTCGATGGAATAGAAACTGTTGACCGAGCATCGGCAATGCGTGGTACAACTCTTTTTATGAAACGAGAAGATGCTGAGCTTGATGAAGGAAAATACTATGTTCAGGAGCTTATCGGCTGTAAAGTAGTTGACGTTGACACGGGAAAAGAGTATGGCACAATTAGTGCAGTAAGTGCTACGGGAGCAAATGACGTTTGGCATATAAAAAGCGGAGATAAGGAATACTTAATTCCGGCAATTCCGGATGTTTTAGATACAATTGATGTTGAAAATGAAATAATCAAAATTAACCCATTAAGGGGGATTTTTGAAGATGAGGATTGACATTCTTACCCTTTTTCCTGAAATGTGTGAGAGCGTTCTTTCTGAAAGCATAATAGGCAGAGCAAGAGAAAACAGTTGTGTTGAAATTCATTGTCATAACATCAGAGATTATTCTAAAGACAAGCATAGGAGAGTTGACGATACGCCTTATGGCGGTGGAACAGGAATGATAATGCAAACTCAGCCTATTTATGATTGCTTTATGTCAATTTGCGAACAAACAGAGCAAAAACCGCATTTGATTTATATGTCTCCTCAAGGCAAAACTTTAACTCAAGAAAGAGTTCTTGAACTTTCTAAAATGAATAATATTGCAATGCTTTGTGGACACTATGAGGGTATTGACGAGAGAGTAATTGAAGAAATTGTAGATGAGGAAATTTCAATAGGTGATTACGTATTAACCGGTGGAGAACTTCCGGCATTGGTACTTGCAGATAGTATTTCAAGAATGTTGCCCGGAGTCCTTGCAAACGAAGATGCATTTCAAAATGAAAGTCATTTTAATTCACTTTTAGAGTATCCTCAATATACAAG
>CAYMZO010000141.1:0-3682 GCA_964394885.1 uncultured Eubacteriales bacterium
CATCTTTAAATGTTAATTCATACGAAAGAATTGTACCGTATTCTATGCTTTTAAGGAAAGACTTAGTATAATCATCTGCAAGATTTACAGGAGTACCCGAATATTCAATCATTCCGTGCAAAATCATTTGAACAAACGGAACGCTTTGATAACTGTTGCTTTCCTTGTATGTGGTTTGCATAGGTATATTTTCAATATACTCAACATTTTTAAGCATAAAGAAATTTCCCGTTTCTGTCATTGTTTCCCTATTTGTAGATAATGAAATCATTTGCTCTGAAATAAGTTCTTTCATTTTTTCTCTTGTTACAAGGTCATTGCTAAAGTCTGAATACAGTATAGAGCCTGCATCATTTACACATATTCCGGAGAAAGACAAATCCCTCACTTCTGTCAAAAATGACACCACATTCTTTTCAAGCGATTTAGATTTTACAAGATTACTTTCAAATTCATTTGGCTCAAAGTACTTATACAGCTCATTTTGAAAACTGATTTCCGCTTTTTTATTGTTTATAGCCTTTGCTCTTGAGCCGGAATCCATAGTAAGCATATTGATATCTACAAACAGTCCAAGCCCTTGAGTAGACATATAATCATAAAGTTCATTAAAATCTTTTTTAGAGCCTAACCTTCCGAGAAGATTAGTACTTTTCAGATTAGACTGCTCTAATCCATCTGAAAAAATGCCCTTATATCTTAAGTTAAGACTATTAATCCCTTTTGCTTTTAATATTTCAACAATATCCTGAGCCTGCTTAAAGGTTGTAAGCTTTGTATTTTTGAATTTGCTTGTCTTTGCCATTCCTATAAGAGATACGTTTACAGGATATTCCCCTGTTTTTTGAACAGTTCTTGTTGAAAGCACTGCATCTCTTATTAACTGTTCTCTGCAAACAGACGCCATTCCGGAGTATGTTGCATTTGAACCCGTAAGAAAACGATAACAAACAGACAAGTTGCCGTCATAGCTCTGCTTTGAAACATATTTTTCTTTCTTTTCACCCTCGGTTGTTTCACTTGTAGGAGTTATAGAAAACACAGAGCCTATCGTGCTGTAATCACCCGCTTTGGCCTTTGTTGCAGAAATTGTTGCAAGCGAATCTCCACTTCTTATAACCGCTGCAAAAGCACCTGTTCCAACCTTCGAGCCAAAAGACGGTACAACACCTGTATGTGTTATAGAATTTTGAGATGCATAATCCTCTCCATAAACTTTTATATCGTAATTTTGCTCTTTTGTTTCAACAGCTGTGTTTATCTTTGCACCACAACCATCCGGCAAGAGCATAAAATCTCCATCCTGAGGAGCATTTGTAGCTCCAAAATATTTAAGCAATTCAATATTTTCGACCTTAACGTCCTCAAGTTCTGCGATTTTTTTACAACTAATATCAACATAAAAGCTACCATCGCTCAATGTATATTTCACTGTTATTGGCACGGAGATTTTTGGACTCAACTTTTTTTCCGACAATGTGTAAGTTATCCAAATTCCATTATCTTTCTTTTCAAAGTTTGCTTTTCCGTAAGCCACGCTGTTATCTTGAGAATTCAGCTTATAAAGAGTTTCGTCTTTTGAAACATTTAAAGAAAGTACTGATGCATCCTCAACACTTTGAATTGGCAACGAACACCAAAATTGACCTGATGAAGCATCTTTTATAACAACAGAATACGAGCTTTTGTCAAGGTACATCTCAACAAGCCCGGATTTGCATATAAGTTCAAGTGTTTCGGTATTGGTTTTATGATAGCCTTCCCCTTGCGACTTTGCTTTAACGGTATTTTGTTTTGCATTGCTAAAGGTATATTTCTTACCTGTTGAGGCACTACACGCCGAGAAAGAAATCAACATTGCAACAACCAATAAGGAGCTAACAATCTTTTTATATAAGGCCATAAATATTCTCCATTCACGGTAGACTTTATTATTATATTTCCCAAAATTTTCTGCGTTATATAATAACATATTTTATGGCTTTTTTCAATGTTTCAGATAGATTGTTCATACTTTTAGATATTATATGTTCTCAAATAAGTCTTTTTCTTAATTCTTTTAATATTGAGCGTTCCTTTCTTGAAACTTGAACCTGAGATATATTTAGCTTTTGAGCAGTTACTGATTGTGTCAGTCCCTGAAAATATCTTAATTCTATTAGCTTTTTGTCTTCTTCCGGTAAGTCCTGAAGGACTTGAGACAACGCTATCTTCTCAGAGATTTCGTCCTCAACAGACATAGTGGGAATTTCAATTTGCTTTGATTCCTCATCATTTTGTGTTAAAGAAACAGTTGGCATAGCTGCAATTAGAAGCTCAGCTGTTTCTGCTATATCTATTCCCAAACGCTCGGCAAGTTCTCCTATTGTTGGCTCTCTGTCGAGCTGTAATGACATTTTTTCTTTTTCGTTCATTGCGTTTCTTGCCTTTTCCTTTAATGCCCGTCCTATTTTAACGCTACCAGAATCTCTGAATATGCGTTTTATTTCTCCGAGTATTACAGGAACTGCATAGGTTGAAAAGGCAAATCCAAGCTCGGGATTAAACCCGTCTGCTGCCTTTATAAGTCCAATACATCCAGCCTGAAACAAATCATCATATTCCGTTCCTTTGCCCCTAAACTTATTTGCACAAGCATGTACCAAACCAAAATTATCATTTATCAAGCTTTCACGTTCAGCTTTTTCTTTAATCATCCTTGCACCTTCCGCTTATTTGCTTTATCAGCGTTACTGTTGTTCCTTTTCCTAATCCCGAACGAACAGATATTTTATCCATAAAGCTTTCCATTACGGCAAATCCTAAGCCCGACCTTTCACCTCCTTTTGTTGTAAACAAAGGTTCTCTTGCCTTTTCTATATTTTCTATTCCGCAACCTTTATCACGTATTTTTATTCTTATTTTTCCATTGTTATAAATACTTGCTGTTATGTATATCTTTCCGACCTCTTTTTCATAAGCGTGTACAATACAGTTTGTTACCGCTTCACTTACAGCTGTTTTAATATCGCTCAACTCTTCGACGGTTGGGTCAAGCTGTGCAACAAATGCCGCAACGGAAACTCTTGAAAATCCCTCATTTATTGAACGGCTGTCAACTACCAGCTTCATCTCGTTAATTATTCCACTCATATTTATTCCTCCCTTGTTTTTACTATCTTGGCAAGCTTTTCAATTCCCGAAAGCTTCAGTATCTTTTCAATTGATGGAGATGGATTTTGCACCTCTACTTCACCATCGAAAAGTTTCATTGTGTTATAACGACCCATAATAAGACCTATTCCTGAGCTGTCCATAAAAGACACCCCTGAAAAGTCTATTGTCAGCAATTTAGGTCGCAATCTTTCTATACTTTCATCAATACTTTTCCTGATTTCTGCAGCAGTATGATGGTCAAGCTCGCCAATTATCCTTGCCTCAATTTTTTCTTCTTTTTTTTCAATAGTTACGGGCATATCTATACCTCCTCTTTCTACTATTTCCTTTAATTTCCATTTTATGTATATAAAAAAACCCTCGTCCATAAAAGGATAAGGGTTTTTGATTAAAAAATTTGTCTTATTATGAAATCAAAATGGTATTATTCTTTGTTTTCATTTTTTTCAAGTTCTTCTTCTTGCTTTGGCTGTTCATCATTCATATTTGCAAAACGTTTAATCTTTGCTGTTGTAGTCTTTATAAA
>CAYMZO010000142.1:0-3647 GCA_964394885.1 uncultured Eubacteriales bacterium
AATGTCCTGCTTCTTTTCATTGTTAAAATATCAATAATTTCTATAAATTTCAACTATACTGCAATTCTTCTCTTTTGCAAGATGTTTTACGGAGCTATATTCAAGACAAGTTTTTTCAATTTCATTCCATTTAAACTTGTTGGCATCAACTTCACCGTATTTTGTATTTACTTTTGTTTTTTCTCTTTGCATTACAACTCGGTCTAACTCTTGTCTTCTAATCCCTGTTGCCGTAGTATGCTTAAAAATAATTGATATTGCCGATTGTTCTTCCGCCGGCTTACACATTACGGTTAACTGCCAACTGGGTCTGCTCTTCTTCATATATATCGGAGAATAAAAGGCATCTTTTACTCCTGCCTTAAAAAGCTGTTTCATACAGAACGACAATTCTTCTGGCATACTGTCATCAATAGATGTTTCTAAAACAACAATTTTATCATTTGTATTATTATTTTCTTCATTTATAATAAATGCTCTAAGAATGTTTGCGTGTTCAAAATCTTTCTTTCCTGCACCTATTCCTATTTTGCTAAATGTCATTAAATCCGGCAATCTGAATTCATCAACAATAGCAGCAACAATAGCAGCTCCCGTTGGAGTAATCATCTCACCCCGAGCTTGAGTTAATTTAATCGGTATTTTGTTTTCCCTTGCAATTTCCGCTGTTGCAGGTACCGGTACAGGTATTTCTCCATGACGACACTTTATAAATCCTGTGCCTTCGCTTATAGGCGAACAAATTACTTTTTCTATCTTTAAATTATCAAGACAAAAGGCAACAGCACATATATCAATAATTGAATCGACTGCACCCACTTCGTGAAAATGCACTTTTTCTCTTGAAGTATTATGTATCTTTGCCTCTGCATCAGCCACAATGACAAAAATATTTTTAGCCATTTGTTTTGCATTATCAGATAATTTTGAATTATCTATAATCGGAAAAACATCATCTAATCCCCTACGATTTAATTCCTCGTGAGATTTTTGAAAATCTTCATTTAAAACAACGTCAAAATCAAAAGCAGTTATATTATTTTTCTTTACCACAGAGGTTTTAAGCTCGCACTCAAGGTTCATTGAATTTAAAACATCAAACAGCATTTCCTTATCAGCACCCAAATCCAAAAGTGCCGCAACAGTCATATCTCCGCTGATTCCCGATAAACATTCAAGATACAATGTGTTCAAAATCATTTACCTCCGAGTGAATTTATTTGTGCCGCTATATATCCTGCACCAAATCCATTATCAATATTTACAACGCTTGTCCCGGCAGAGCAGGAATTAAGCATTGCAAGAAGTGCTGAAACGCCACCGAAGTTTGCACCATATCCTATGCTTGTAGGAACAGCTATTACAGGCACATCAACAAGGCCTCCAACAACACTTGCAAGTGCACCTTCCATTCCTGCACAGGCAACAACAACATTTGCCCTTCTCAAGTCATTTACCCTTGCAAGAATTCTATGCAATCCTGCAACTCCCACATCATATATTCTAATAGTTTCGGCACCACACATTTCCGCTGTAATTGCCGCCTCTTCAGCTACGGGAATATCAGTTGTTCCGCCTGTACATATTGCGACAAGACCCGTGGCGTTTTCAGGCTTTCCAACCGTAATGCAGCGTGCCTGTTCGTGATACAAAGCATTCGGAACTTTTTTTAACACGCACTCATATTGCTCTTTTGATGCACGAGTTCCAAGGACTATTCCGTTCATTTTATACAGATGTTCAAATATATCGGCAACTTGCTCTGGCAACTTACTCTGGCAAAAAACTACTTCCGGAAATCCTGTTCTGATTTTTCGATGATGGTCAAGACAAGCATATCCCATATCTTCAAAAGGAAGTGTTTTTAATTGTTCAAAGGCATCTTCTGTTGAAATTTTGCCATTTGCCACATCGTCTAAAAGAGTTTTTATATCCATATTAAACCTCTTCTCATATATTTATATCCATACTTCCGGAATTAAGTCCGCTTAAATCAAGAGTTATATATGAAAAACCAAGTGCTTTAAGCTCAGAGTATATTTTTTCTAATTTATCAGCTGAAACAAAACTTAAAAAATCGCTTTTAGGTATTTCAATTCTTGCAATATCTTTGTGAATTCTAAGCCTGCAATCATTAAATCCATTTAATTTTAATATTTGTTCACCTGAACTTACTGCACTCAACATTTCTTTTGTAACGGTAGTATTATAAGGGAAACGTGTTAACAGACACGGTGATGACGGCTTTGTTGCAACCTTTAAAGAAAGTTCTTTGGCAATTTGCCTTACGCTCTCTTTTGTTAAGCCGCATTCTGCAATAGGACTTTCAATATTTTGCTCTTTTTTTGCTTTTAAACCGGGTCTGTATTCCGTTAAATCATCTGCATTTGTTCCATCGCAAACTTTTTGATAGCCCTTTTCCGTTGCAAAATTTTTAATTTCTTTAAACATTCTGCTTTTGCAAAAATAGCAACGCATTTTATCGTTTGAATAAATTTTAAAATCTGATAGCATATCTATTTTTATAACACTAAATTCTGCACCAAAAGCAGATGCAGTATTGCTTGCATTTTTAATATTATCTTTATTATCTGTAAGTTGAGTGTCAACAAAAACAGCAAGAACATCAAGCCCTGCATCCTTTGCAACTTTTAAAAGTACGGTGCTATCCACCCCGTCTGAAAAGGCAATACAAAGCTTATTATCATTTGAAATTTTTAAAATTTCACTTTTTAGTTTTTGTAAATTTTCGCTCATATTTTCTCCTAAAATTGAGTGTATCCTGCGGTCTTTGGAAACAGTGCAACATCTCTTATATTTGACATTCCTGTAATGTACATTATAAGTCTTTCAAAGCCAAGTCCAAAACCACTATGAGTTACTGTTCCGTATCTTCTAAGGTCAAGATACCACTGATATTCATCAGCATTCATATCAAGTTCCTGCATTCTTTGTTGAAGCACGTCAATTCTTTCTTCTCTTTGACTTCCACCTATGATTTCTCCAATTCCCATAACAAGCAAATCCATTGCGGCGACGGTTTTACCATCTTCATTTTGTCTCATATAGAAAGCTTTTATTTCCTTTGGATAATCTGTTACAAAAACAGGCTTTTTATACACCTGTTCGGTAAGATATTTTTCGTGCTCGGTCTGAAGGTCGCAACCCCATTCAACCTTATATTCAAAATTATCGTTATTCTTCTTCAGCTCTTCAATAGCTTTAGTATACGTTATCCTTGCAAATTCTGAACTTACCACATTATTTAAACGCTCTATTAAATCATTGTCAAAGTGTGCATTAAAGAACTGCATTTCGTCATTATAGTTTTCAAGTATATATGAAAGGACAAACTTTATCATTGCTTCGGCAACCTGCATATCATCGTTTAAATCTGCAAACGACATCTCAGGCTCTATCATCCAAAATTCGGCAGCGTGTCTTCCTGTGTATGATTTTTCTGCTCTGAAAGTGGGTCCGAATGTATAAACCTTTCCAAGTGCAGTTGCCATTGCTTCACCTTGAAGCTGACCTGAAACCGTAAGGTAAGACGGCTTTTCAAAAAAGTCCTGTTTAAAATCCACGTTACCGTTTTCGTCCTTTGGAACATCTTCCAAATCAAGCGTTGTAACTCTAAACATTTCGCC
>CAYMZO010000143.1:0-3638 GCA_964394885.1 uncultured Eubacteriales bacterium
TTCAAAATATTGCAAAAATGGAAAAAAATCTATCAAATATTAATGATGTTGAAAGCTTTAAAGAAGCTAAGCAGATTGGCTTTACAAATAAAACAATTTCAAAATATGTTGATATTTCCGATTATAATTCTATGTTTGCAAATTTCAAAACTATTGATACTTGTGCAGCAGAATTTGATGCTCAAAAGCCTTATTTTTACTCATCTTGGGATGATGAAAACGAGGCAGAAATATATGATGTAACAGTTAACACAGGTAAGAAAAAGGTGTTGGTAATAGGCTCTGGCCCATCCGAAATTGGTCAAGGAATTGAGCTTGATTATGCTTTGGTTAACATTATTAAAGACCTTAAAAGCAGTGGATATGAAACTATTATGGTAAACAATAATCCAGAGGCTGTTTCTACGGAAAGTACGACGGCAGACAGACTTTATTTTGAGCCGTTAAGTTGTGAGGATGTTTTAAACATTGTAAACACTGAAAAGCCGTATGCCGCTGTAACACAATTTGCAGGAAAAAATTCTGTTGAGATTACTAAGGCACTTGAAGAATGTGGAAGTGTTATTTTAGGGGCAAATAGCGACGCAATGGAGCTTGTCAATAATAAAATTAGATTTAATGCTCTTCTTGATGAACTAAATATCCCTCATAGAAGTTATTCATTTGCAAATACTTTTGACGAAATCTTAGATGAAGCTGTAAAAATCGGATTTCCTGTAAGTGTTAAAACTCAATTCGCAAGATGTATTGCATACAATTCTAATGATTTAAAGCAGTTCATTTCCGAAATATCTAACGATGAAAGTAATATTCTTATTGAAAAATATTATATCGGAGTCGGTATTGATATATATGCTGTTTGCGATGGCGAAGGCTGTCTTGTTCCGTGCATATACGAGCATATCGAAAGGGCAGGAGTAAATGCAGGCGATTCTGTTTCTGTTTCACCCCCAATAACTTTGCCTCAAAAGGTTCAGGATGATGTTGTTAGCTATGCCTTAAAGCTTTCTAAAAAGCTTGGTATAAAGGGATTGCTTAACTTTGAGTTCGTTTTCTTTGACAATGATATTTATCTAATTCATGCTCAGACAGGAGAGGCAAAAGGAATACCATTTGTTACAAAGGCAACAGGTCTTAAAATTACCCAACTTGCTTCTCGTTGTACTCTTGGAGAAAGTTTAAGAGATATTGGATATGAATACGGTCTTTACGAAAAGAAAGATTGTAATTACGCTGTAAGAGTTCCGGTATTTAGCTTTAATAAAATAAGCGGAAGCGATACTCAACTTGGCATTGGTGCAAAATCAACCGGAGAAGTTATGGGCATTGCAAGCAACTTTGAAGATGCTCTTTTAAAGGCTATGGTTGCATCCGGAACAAGAATTAAGAAAAAGGGTGGCTTGCTTATTACAGTAAGAGATGCCGACAAGCAAAGCTGTATTGCCGTTGCCGATAAGTTTTCACAATTAGGCTTTTCTCTTTATGCAACTGCAGGTACAGCAAAAATATTAAATGAAAATTGTGTTGCAACCAATGCGGTAAGAAAGATACACGAAGGTAGTCCTAACATTGCAGATTTACTTTCTACAAATAAAATAGATTATGTTATTTCAACTTCAACAAGAGGTATACAGTCGTCAAACGACGATGTTAAAGTTCGCAGAAAAGCAGTTGAAAGAGGTATTCCTACTTTTACTTCGCTTGATACAGCCAATGCTCTTGTAAGATGCCTTAAAAAGAAACGCTCGATTGATGATATTGAAATAATAGATATCTATAATAAAGGAGAGTAAATAATGGCATACGTTCAAGGGGAAACTTTGCTACTAAAAAAAGAAAAACTAAATAAAACTACCTATCGTTTCACTTTGAAAAGTGATGTTATATCCACAATAGGAACGGCAGGTCAGTTTGTAAATATAAGATGCGGAGAAAAAACTTTGCGTCGTCCTATTTCAATTTGCAAATATGACCGTAACCATAATTGTATTGTTATTGTATTTGAAGTAAGAGGAGAGGGAACAAAGTGGCTTTCCGAATGTAATGAGGGAGATAAACTTGATGTTTTAGGTCCTCTTGGCAATGGATTTAATACAGAAATACAAGGAAAAGCTTTGCTTGTTGGAGGAGGTATAGGAACACCTCCAATGCTTGGCGTTGCAAATGAACTTAAAGGAAATTGCGATGCAATAATCGGATTTAAGAATATAGAGTCTGCTATACTTGTAAATGATTTTATTGATGTTTGTGAAGACGTTACAATAATGACCGATGATGGAACAATGGGCGAAAAAGGTTTTGTAACACAACCACTTGTCAAAGCGTTGGAAAGTAACGAATATAGCACTGTATATGCCTGTGGTCCAACACCTATGCTTAAAGCAATTTCAGAAATATGTATTGAAAAGAAAATAGATTGCTTTGTATCCTTAGAGGAAAGAATGGGATGTGGAATAGGTGCTTGCCTTGTCTGTGCTTGTAAAACTAAGCATAAAGATAAAGAAAAGTTTTCTCACGTTTGCAAGGATGGACCTGTTTTCAAAGCTGAGGAGGTTGTTTGGTAATGGCTAACTTAGGAGTTTTTATTTCCGATGTCTTTTTTAAAAATCCTGTTATAACAGCTTCCGGTACTTTTGGATTTGGTAGAGAATACAATGAGTTTTATCCTATTGGTCGTTTGGGCGGTGTTTCTTGTAAAGGAACAACCCTAAATGAACGTCCCGGAAATCCACCTCCAAGAATTGCGGAGACTCCAAGTGGAATTCTGAATAGCGTAGGTCTGCAAAATCCCGGAATAGAACATTTTATTAACGAGGATTTAGGTTGGCTTAAACAGCAGGGAACTGTTGCGATAGCTAATGTTGCGGGTTGTACGGTTGATGAGTATTGTAAAGTAGCGGAAATGCTTTCAGATACAGAAGTAGATATGATAGAACTTAATATTTCTTGCCCTAATGTTAAAGAGGGTGGAGTATCTTTTGGAACTTCTGCAAACAGCGTTGAAAACATAACACAGCAGGTAAAAATGCACACTTCAAAGCCCATTATGATAAAACTAACTCCAAATGTAACTGACATTGCAGAAATTGCAAAGGCAGCCGAGAGTGGTGGAGCAGATGCTATATCCCTTATAAATACTCTTACAGGTATGCGTATAGATATAAATTCTCACAGACCGATTTTAAAAAATAACACAGGCGGACTTTCAGGTAGAGCTGTTTTTCCTGTTGCTGTTCGTATGGTTTGGCAGGCTGCACAGGCTGTAAACATTCCTGTTGTCGGAATGGGCGGTATTGCAACTTGGCAAGACGCTGTTGAAATGATGCTTGCAGGAGCAAGTGCAATCCAGGTTGGAACTGCAAACTTTACCGATGCTTATGCTCCTATAAAAATAATTGAGGGACTTGAAAAATACCTTGATGAAAAGGGAATTAAAGACGTAAATGACATAGTAGGTAAGGTTGAAATATGGTGATTACGGCGGTGGTTTTTTGATAATAATGTCTGTCGATTATGGTGATGTAAGAACAGGTATCGCAATATGTGATTCTCTTGAAATGTTGGCTTCTCCGTTATGTGTCATTAAGGAAACGTATGCACCAAAACTTGTAAATAAAATTGAAGAGTTAACACGGCAA